>CAIWFP010000309.1 GCA_903911985.1 uncultured Sphingomonadales bacterium | reverse complement strand
GCAAAGATCGGTCTCCCCATAGGCCCAGCGGTTGCGCGGGCGCGCGAGGGCCGATTCCAGCACCGAGGCATCGCGCACGCCGATTGGGCCACCGTGCTCGGCAAGCTGGCGATCGTGGATGGCAAGCGCCAGTTCGGTCTCGATCCAGACCGGCTCGACAGGGTCGGCCATGCTACTTGGCCAGTGTGCGCAGAATATCCCGGTCCTCGCGCATGATCTGCTCGGCCAATGCCATCTTGGCCTCGAACGCTGGATTGGAGGCGGTAATGCGGATTCCCTCGGGCGTTTCCGAGACATAGAGTGTGTCGCCCACGCCGGCTCTCAGACGGGCGAGGATCTCCTTGGGCAGGACGACACCTGCCGAATTGCCGATTTTCGTGATTTTAAGGCTTGCGTTCATACGTTCGTTATAACGAAAGGTGGGCCGTTTTCAAGCGTTGAAATCCACCACTTGCATGGCGCTCGCCTGCTAATGGCCACGCTTTCCAGCCACCTCAGTGGTATTAATGGACGGCTAGCCCTTCCCTGCTTCGCCTGAAATTTTCCCTGCTCGCCGCAGCAGGGAATTTGGTCTCGCACGCTCGGAATTCGGGGTGTCTTCAGGCTGCAGGTTCGGGCCGGAGGAGCAAATTCTCCCGGATTTCCCTGCAAAATACCCTGCTGGCAGGGAACCCGGTACCAGAGACGCACTCGCTGCCGACTGGGTCGCGCACCAGACAGGCCTGAAATCCTGACGAGACAGAGCCTTCTCCTCCGGGGACCAAATTCTCGCGGCATTTCCGGGGCTTTGCAGAGCGCGGTTTTGGGTTGCAGTCGGGTCGGTCTCCAAGGCGACAATGTCGGCCTCCAAAATGCCCCGCCGTCTCGCCCCTGAATTTGCCTGACTGCAGGCACCTTACTGCTCAGGCGCCTCGCGCACTCCGCAACGGCGATCCTGGACAATGAATGGGTGCTAAACGACTGATCCGCCATCTGCCGTGCAGAGCTAAGTCGGCTATCTGTCCGGGTTTAGTACGCCTATCGGCACCCGAAAACCTTCGGCCTTTGCGACTGTCCGGAATTCGTTGGTTATTAGCAGTAAGCTGCCATCCAGAACGTTGTCGGCCCTAAGGAAAATCGCTGAACCGGGCGGCGCGCATGTGCGCGCATCCACGCGCTGACATGCCGTTTGCGGTGCCAGAGCCGCGCGACAAGATGATCCGCCGCCGAACGGCGCGGGTGCAAAGGCGCTGGCGGTGGAGACGCGGCGCCCCATCAGGCGACAGGACAGACCCATAGGATAAGCTCATAGAGTCGTCTCCATACCGAACGACCCTCGACCGGTGCCGGGGCGTGGGGCCAGCGCGGCGACGGCAATAAAATATAACGGAAAGGAAATTCCCGATGGCGAGCCAATTGGCGCATCCGACCAAGGCGGACGATATCACCCCGGCTTATCTGACCGCGTTGATGGCGCAGGCGGTTCCCGGCGTGACGATTGAGCAGGTCCATACACTCGAGGCCATGACCTATGGTCAGCAGTTCGTTTCGACGGCGGGGCGCGTCGTCGTCGATGTGATCTATGGCCCGGGCAGTCCGGCTGGCCTGCCGACGCGGCTGGTGATCAAGGTCGCACGCGGTGTCGACAAGATTCTGGCGCCTTTCTATAAAAATGAAGTCAATTTCTACAATCTCGTGCGGCCCGAACTGAACCTCGAAGCGCCGCGCGCGTTTGGCGCAGGTTTCGATCCCGCGTCCAGCGACTTTGCCATCGTGCTGGAAGACCTGACGCTGCGCGGGGCAAGTTTTCCGAACGTTCTCTCGCCCGTGCCGCTGGACAGCGTGCGCTCGATCCTGTCGCAGCAGGCGAAGCTGCACGCGCAATTCTGGCAAAGCCCAAGGCTGCGTCCGGGTGGCGACCTGCCTGGGCCGGCAGCCATGTCGAGGGCGAGGTGGCCGATCTTATGATGCATGGCGCGGCGCCCCTTATCCAGCATGAGATCGATACCGTGTCGTTCAAGCGCGAGATGGTGCAGCGGTTGCGGACCACGGGACCGGACCTGCGCAATGGGACCTTCGCGTTGCACCGGCACCAGCAGACCCTGCCGCAGACACTGGTCGAAGGCGATATGCACATCGGTAATACCTATCTGCTGCCCGATGGTTCGGGCGGCTTGCTCGACTGGCAGCTCACCTGTCGCGGGCACCATATGCATGATGTCAGCTATCTGGTGACGACGGCGCTTTCCGTCGAGGACCGACGTGCGCATGAACAGGATCTGGTCCGCTTCTATCTCGACCGGCTGTCGGCCGAGGGTGTGGAGAATGTGCCGACCCTCGAGGACAGCATTGCCGAGTTCGGGCGTTGTCTGATGTGGGGGGGCTATATCGGCTGGCTGACGACGCCGGTGGTGAACTATGGGTGGGAGATCAATGTGATGAATCATCTCCGGCTGACGACCGCTTTCGAGGATCACGACACCGCCCGGCTGATTGCGGAGATTGCGTGATGGAGGATTTCGCAGGCAAGGTGGCAATCGTCACCGGCGCGGGCAGCGGCTTGGGCCGGGCCACGGCGATGGCTCTGGCGCGGCACGGCGCTGCACTGGTGCTCGTCGGCCGGACGGAGGCCTCGCTGGCCGAGGCGGTGGCCGCGATCGAGGAAGCTGGCGGCCACGCTGCCGCGCTGGCATGCGATGTCCGGGACGAGGATGCTTTCACGCGGATGCGCGATGTTGCGCTGGATCGTTTCGGCCGGATAGACATCATCATGAACAATGCCGCGGCAATCAGCATTGGCTATCCCGAGGATATTCCGCTCGAGGAATGGCGGCAAGTCATCGATGTCAACCTGATGGCGATTGTGCGCAGCAACCATGTCTTCCTCCCCCTTCTACTGGCGCAAGGCAGCGGCCAACTGATCAATGTCGCATCGGCCGACGGGCTGTATGGCTTTGGATTTGATCGATTGCCCTATGCCGTGAGCAAGGCGGCAGTCGTGCAATTGACCGAGGGCTTGGCCCTTTACCTCAAGCCGCGCGGGATTGGCGTGACCTGTTTCTGTCCTGGCCCGGTGGCGACGAATATCGGCGATCACATGACGGCATTTGGCCGGCCGCTGGATGTGCATGGTGCTGGCGAGACGATAGCGATGGTGGATGCGGAGCAGGCGGCGAACGACATTCTTGCCGCCGTTCGCGCCGGTGTCTTCCTGGCCGTTACGAACCCGCAGATACTCGACAACAGCCGGGAAAGGATCGCGGACATGGATCGCTTTATCGATCGGCAGATTGCGCATCCCCATGTGCTGTTTACCGCAGAGGTCGCGCAATCCTTCCTGACATGGCGCTGACGGTCGTCACGCATAGCCGCGCCCCTCAATCTGGCACCGTCACGAATGTTAGCGGCATGGAGCAGACACGCTATCGCGGATGACGGGCGGCCAGAGCGATACCTGCCAGATTTTGCTCGCGCTTTATCCAGCGTATCCGTGCGGGCGCAGCCTTGGCCGCCAGCGCCAGGAACGTGGCGGCGTGATCCCGCATGGGGCCCTTCACGGTCTGGCCGGTTACCAAGGCCCTGTTGGCCTGCCGGATCACCTCGACCGCATCACCAATCAATTCGATGCCGCCTGGGCCCAGCGATTGCGCCAATTCCATCGCGCGGATCAGCGCCAGCCATTCGGCGTCACTGTTCGTGCCAAGCCCCAGATCATCGAACAGATGCAGGGTGCCACGCACCACCACGGCTGCCTCTATGCGACCGGGGTTGGGACGGCAGCCGCCGTCAAAAAATACTTTCAGCCGACCGCGCGCCATGGAAGCTTTTACCCACATTGGTCCGTTTTACCGTTGAGACGCTATGACATGAAGCGAACGGCATCTTTAAGAAAGCAGACTAACAACTCAGAATAACTGATTTTAAGTCGATTCCACTCGTTTGCCAGCGACCGGAATGTCGATCCCCGGCACCCAATGCGGATAGCTAGACCGGTCTACACGACCGCTGCGCTCAGCGCACGCACCCCAACAATGCCCGCAGCGACCGCGACCAAAACACCCAAGCGATCAGACTTTTCTGCCATGATCGCGCCCCGGGAGAAAGTAGCAAGTAATAGCTCTGGGAGTTTTCATGACGCCATTGTTCCTGTCTTTGTGCATGGCTGGAAGCATGACGCCCGAACCGACGACCACAATCTCTCATCCTTCAGGGAGGTGCTTGCGGAGACCGCTGCCTATGAGGCAGGCTCCAAGCAAAGCACCAAATTCCGCCCAGTTTGATATTACTGAAGTCGCTCCTGATGATTGCGCCTCCGGAGACCGGGGCTGCGGATAAGCCGCGCGTGCCGGTTTGTCCCGGCGCTCCCCTGCCCTAAAGGGCGGGTGTGAGCGCATCCATTGTCATAGGCACTGCCCCCGACGGAAACCCCGTCCGCGTGGATATCGAGGAACTGCTGGCGACCCGCCTGCTGGTGCAGGGAAACTCTGGCTCGGGGAAATCACACCTGCTGCGCCGACTGCTGGAAGAAAGCGCTCCGCTGGTGCAGCAAGTAGTGATCGACCCCGAGGGCGACTTCGTCACCCTGGCCGAGCCCTTTGGCCATATCGTGGTTGATGGGGCCGCCTATGATGGTCGCGAGATCGCCCAGCTGGCGGCGCGCATCCGCAAGCACCGCGCCTCGGTGGTACTTGCGCTGGATGGGCTGGAACTGGAGGCCCAGATGCGCTGTGCCGCCCAGTTCCTCTCCGCCCTGTTCGAGGCCCCGCGCGAGCAATGGTTTCCGGCACTGGTGGTGGTGGACGAGGCGCAGATGTTTGCCCCGGCCGTGGCCGGCGACGTGTCCGACGAGGTGCGGCGGATGTCTCTCGCGGCGATGACCAATGTGATGTGCCGGGGGCGCAAGCGCGGCCTCGCCGGGATCATCGCCACCCAGCGGCTGGCCAAGCTGGCCAAGAATGTGGCGGCCGAGGCCAGCAATTTTCTGATGGGGCGCACCTTCCTCGATATCGACATGGCCCGCGCCGCCGATCTGCTGGGTATGGAACGCCGTCAGGCCGAGCAGATCCGCGACTTGGAACGCGGCCATTTTCTGGGTCTTGGTCCGGCCATCTCCCGCCGGGCGGTTTCGGTGCGTATTGGCGCCGTGAAAACAACGCCGCGAACCGCAATTCAGGGGCTGATGCCCATGCCATCGGCCGACTCTGATGAATTGCACGCCCTGCTGCACGGCGAATGGAGCGAGGATGAACTGGCCGCCTCGGGGCAGTCGGCCCAGTCCCCGGCCCGCGCCGCGCCCTCCAGACTGGAGCCGGGCGACCTGATCCACCGCATTGCCGACTTTACCCTGGCGGCTGCCCCTGGAATGGATGGCGAGATTGCCGAGACAGATGGAGGCGGGGAGGCGGATCTGTTCAAGGCGGCATCCGTGCCCGCGCCACCCTCGTTGCCCCCGGAGGAAGTGCGTGCGGTTTTGGGCGATATCCTGACCGAGATGGCTGGTGACAAGGATGCCACCTTCCAGACCACCGCCGCCCTGTTTCAGGACTTCACCCTGCGCTGCCGGATGCACCGGGTGGGTGCCCATGTCGGCGATATCACCAAGTTTCGCCGACGCTTTGCCATGGCCGTGGCCGGGATTGCCGATCCCGACGCGCCGCAATGGGCCAGCCTGCTGCCGTTGGCGGCGGCGGCGCCAGATGATTTTCTCGCGCCCTTCCTGATTATCGCCCGCGCCGCGCTGGATGGAGGCCCTTGCCCGGAGGACGAGGATCTCGCCCGTGCCTATGGCACCAGCTCCTCGGGCCGGATCAGGCGCTTGCTCGAGCATCTGGAGAAAAGCGGACTGATCGTGGTGCGCACCGATTTTCAGGGTCGGCGATCGATCGGCATCCCGGAGCTGGGGCTGAGCACGGCGGCGGGTCTGGTCAAGGCGCATGGGCCGGCCGGGTGATGGGCGGCCCGGTCGATCCGGGTCAGCAACGCACAGAATTTCACCCGCCGACGTTCCTGTTTCGTTCGAGCCCTGCTATGTTCCCGACATGGCCGAATCGGTGACTCGCAAGATCATTCACGTCGACATGGATGCCTTCTACGCCTCCGTGGAGCAGCGCGACGATCCAGCGCTGCAGGGCAAGCCGGTTGCGGTAGGCTATCCCTCGCGGCGCGGGGTTGTGGCGGCGGCCAGCTACGAGGCGCGTGTGTTCGGGGTGCGCTCGGCGCTGCCCTCGGTCACGGCGCTGCGCCGGTGCCCACAGCTGGTTTTCGTGCCCCCGCGCTTCGAGGTCTATCGCGGGGTCTCGCGGCAAATCCATGGCGTCTTTGCCGAATTCACCGAGCTTATCGAGCCGCTCTCGCTGGACGAGGCCTATCTCGATGTTACCGCCAATCTTGCGGGCCTGCCCACCGCTTGGGTAACAGCCAAGGCCATCCGGGCGCGGATCTTCGAGGAGACCGGGCTGACCGCTTCCGCCGGTGTCTCCTACAACAAGTTTCTCGCCAAGCTGGCCTCCGACAAGCGCAAACCGAATGGGCAATTCGCGATTATGCCGGAGGAAGGCGAGGCCTTCATGGCAGCGCTTCCCGTGGCAAGGTTCCATGGCGTGGGTCCGGCAACTGCCGCAAAAATGCACGCCGCCGGCATCGTTACCGGGGCCGACCTGAAGCACTGGACGCAGGAGGATCTGACCCAGCATTTCGGCAAAGCTGGCAGCTGGTACTACCAGCTGGCGCGCGGCCAGGACCACCGCCGGGTCAACCCGAACCGCGAGCGCAAATCATCAGGCTCGGAGACCACCTTCAGCGAGGACACCACCGATCCCGTCCGGATCGAGGCGGGCGTGCTGGCCATGGCCGACGATGTCTGGGACTGGTGCGAAAAGACCGGCGTTCGAGCCCGAACGGTGACCGTCAAGATCAAGTGGGCGAATTTCCGGCAGGCCACCCGTAGCCGATCGTTGCCCTCGCCTGTAACCAGCCGGGCGCAGTTGCACGAGGCGTGCCTTGGCTTGATCCGGTCGGTTCTGCCTTCGGAGGAAGCTGTACGCTTGGTTGGGGTAACCCTTTCCAACTTCGTATCCGGGGCGAGCGAGCCGCCGCTCGAACTTTTCCTCCCTCCGGTTGAATTGGGCTAAAGCGGAGCCCCGCGAACCGGCAGCTATCGGGAGACGGCTTCGCCGCTGCACCGGTCACTGCCATTAAGCGACCGGTTCTGACGGTTTGAATCACCGGTCAATAACACTGGCACGGCAATGCGCGCTGACACTCGCGCCGCCCTCACCCCCCCTGCGAGTTTCCTGACTGGGAACGCCTTGCCCGACGCGCGCTGACAACAATCGCGGCCGTCCCGCCACTACCTGTGGCTCAGTGGCCGTGGCTGAATACCGCGCAGATGAATGCCGGTGAGTTTCTGCTGCCGCGCCGCCACGAGCAGCGCCGCGATAGTATCCGCCGCAATGTCATAGCCCAGCCCATGCGGTGGGCGAATGTTCGAGACACAGTTGCGCTCACTGTCCATCCGACCGGTGCGTGGGCCCCAGGTGAGATAGGCGCCAAGGCTGTCAGGCGCGCTGAGGCCCGGCCTCTCGCCGATCAGCACCAGCGCGCAATCGGCCCCCAACCTTTCCCCAATCGCGTCGCCCAGCGCCACCCGCCCCTGCCGAGCGAGAATGACGGGGGCAATCCGCCAGCCCGACAGGCGATCGATCAGCGCCACCACCAGCGGCGCGGCATGGCTGTGCACCGCGGTCGCGGACAGACCGTCGGCGACGATAATCGCCAACTCGTCTCCGGTGGCGGGCAATTGCACGGCATCATCGGGGTTCAGCAGGCGGCCAAGATCCGGCCGCTTGAGATATTCGCCGCGATCCCGCGCACAGCTCCGCACCTCGATCACCGGGTGCCCCACGGCCTCGGCAAAGCCGGAGGGCTCAAGCGCCGCATGCACCGCATCGCGCGCACGGGCGTGATCCAGCTGAAAATCGAGCAAGGCGCCGGTCGGCAAACCCTGCCCGGCCCGGCCGAGCAGCACCCGAGCCTGGGTTAACGCGCCCAGACGCTCGCGCAGGGCTGGCAGGGTTGGCGGATCAGCCACGCAGGGCCCGCAGCGCCGCTATCCGATCCGGCGCCAGCGCGGAGGGCATCGTTTCACCGATCCGTCCGCCATTCTGACCGGGCGCGATCAAGCCAATCCGCTCCAGCCAGGCCTCGAAAACCGCCGACGGTCAGATGGGCAATGGCGGCAAAGGCGCTGGCATCATGCCCATCGACAATCAGCCGCGTGACCTCGTCCACCTCATCGGGGACGACAAGGTCACTCAGCAACGCCGCCAATGGCAGGTCGGCCAGAATGTAGCGCGCCGCCACGCGTTGCTCCATGCTGCCGGCAGCGATCCCCGCCAGCTGATCACCCGATCGCTCGGGGCTGGCCGCCGCGAGCACTTGCGCGAGCGTGGCAAAGCTGTGCCGCGTGCCGGCCAGATCTCGGTAAAAACGGGTCAAGAGCGCGTTCCAGACATTGCACCACGCTAGCCGGATGGACGGAGAAGTCGATCCCCATGTGGAACGGATTATGCCCCCGGTCGGCGCCGGCCAGAAAACCAGACAACCAGACAGCCAGACAGCCAGACAACCAAACCGGCTTTAACCTCGCTGCCATAATTGCGCAGCCCGTTTTCGGGCTACATTGCAATCCTTTGGCACGCGACAGGCCGATGCGGTCAACGCGCGCCGCGTCTGGCGCGCCCCTGCCCACGCTGGCCCCGAAGGCGGGCAATCGGCCCTCTCGCTGGCAAATTCATCCGGCAGCATGATTCCGCGCAAGCCAATGCCACGAAGTAAACCTGCAGGTATACGAAGCAATTGCCCTCGGACAAGGCCTCGGGCATAGCGGCAGGGTGATACAGGAATTCTTCTCGCTGCAGCCCACGCATAATTCCCATCGCTGGTTTCTGCCGGTGACGCGCGAGATTACGACCGGGCCGCCCGACAAGCTGTTCCTTTTCGGCGGGGTGGGCCTTGGCGCCGCGATAGCGGCCATGGAGCGGACGCTGGGCCGCCCGGCGATCTGGGCGACGGCGCAATATGTCTCGTTCGCGCGCCTCGGATCAGTCGTCGATTTCGACGTTCGCGTCTTGAATGCCGGCAACAACCTCACCCAGGCCCGCGTTGTCGCCCATATCCATGACCGCGAGATTCTGGTGGTTTCCGCCGCCCTCGGGCAAAGGCAGGGGCCCAGCGATCAATGGCTGACCGCGCGACCCGCGCCGCCACCAGACGACTGCCCACAGGTTCTCCACTGGCGGCGCGATGAAAGCCCGCTGGCGTCGCGCCTTGAAAAACGCCTGATCGAGGGGCGTTTCCCGGATGGCCAGCCCGTTTCCGGCCGGGGCGCCACGGGCCAGCTGCGGCTGTGGGTCAGGTCGACCGAAAATGTCCCGGTCAGCGCCCCGTTTCTGGCGGTAGTGGCCGACTTCGCGGTTGAGGCAACAACCCATGCGCTGGGCCGCTATGCGGGGGGCAACAGCCTCGACAATACCATCCGCTTTGGCCCCATCGTCGCAACCGAGTGGCTGCTGTGCGACCTTGAGATCGAGGCGCTTCACTGCGGCGTAACCCACACGACCATGAAAATCTTCAGCGAGACCGGCATCCTCATGGCAACCGCCAGCCAGTCTCTCATCCTGCGACACCATACCGCCGATGGCGAAAGCCAGCCCCCCGGCTGGGCGACCCGCGCATGACCAATGTACCGGCCAATGGCGCGCGCTATCGCTCCACGCCGGGCAAGCCGCGGCCCCTGCGCCATGGCGGGGTGAGAATATGCGATGGACACCAACGGGATGACCGGAGCCCGATCCCGCAGGGGCAGGCCTTGCGTTTTGCGGCGAAGAGGAACGATTAAGCCATGAATGCTTCACTCCCTTCCCCTCACCCGGCCATCGCCAAGGGCCGTATTGCCGTGGTAACGGGCGGCGCCAGCGGAATTGGTCTGGCCTGCGCGGGCAAGTTTCTGGCTTCGGGCATGCGCGTATGTCTGGTCGACCGCGACGAGGCCGCGCTCGCCTCCGCGACTGCGGAATTGCGCGGGGAAGACCGGGTTCTCACCCGCGTGGTGAATGTTGCCGACCGTAGCGCGGTCGAGGCACTGGCCGCTGAGCTGGCGGCGGCGCGATTGGGGCCGGTATCGGTGCTGATGAACAACGCCGCGATGGGCGGCGGCGGCGATGTGCTGGCTGATCCCGGTGGGTGGGAGCGGCTGATCGGGGTGAACCTGATGGGTGTGTTCAACGGGGTCAGCGCCTTTCTACCCGCCATGCTGGAGGGCGGACAGCCGGGCCTCGTCATCAACACCGGGTCGAAGCAGGGCATCACCCAGCCGCCGGGCAACACGGCCTATAATGTCGCCAAAGCTGGCGTGAAGGCGCTGACCGAAGGCTTGGCCCATACGCTGCGGGAGAAGGCCGGCGAGCGCATAACCGCGCATCTCCTGATCCCCGGTTTCACCTATACCGGCATGATACAGCGCCACCTGCCGGAAAAACCAGCCGCCGCCTGGACGCCGGGGCAAGTGGCCGATGAACTCTTTGCCGGGCTGGCACGGGGCGATTTCTACATCCTGTGCCCCGACAACGAAACCACGCTCGACATGGACCGGAAGCGCATGGCATGGGCCATGGGCGATCTCGTCGAGAACCGCCCGGCGCTGTCGCGCTGGCATCCCGACTACAAGGCGGCATTTGACACCTTCATGGCACAATAGGCAGCTTCGCGCGTGGCCCTCTCGGCAATCAAGAACAAGCAGATCGTCGATGCCGCGCTGGCGGAATTAGTCGCCAACGGCTTTCACGGCGCGCGTATGGATGCCATCGCCGAGCGGGCGCAGGTTTCGAAGCGGACGGTCTACAAGCATTTCGCCAGCAAGGAGGTTTTGTTCTCGCACCTTATTCTGGTGATGCGGGCCGGCTTTCGCGGCGTGGTGCAGGCACCCTATGACCCGGCCCGGCCCATAGACGCGCAGCTGCGCGATATCGGGCAGGCATCGGGCGAATTGTTCACCTCGCGCGCCTTCATGAAAATGGTGCGCCTGCTGGT
>CAIWFP010000308.1 GCA_903911985.1 uncultured Sphingomonadales bacterium | reverse complement strand
CCGGCGTTTTCCACCACCAGCCCCTCGTCATCGACGAGGCGAAGCCCGGCCTCGGCGGCGGCCTCGCGGGCACCCTCGCGCACCAGCGCCTCGCGGGCGGTGTGATCGACGATAACGTGGTGGGCGCGCAGCTGCTGCTCATAGGTGGCGGCCGAAGTGATCTCGATGGGGCCGTGGCTGTGGAAGCGGTGGCCCAGCGTGGCGCGGCCCGAGGTGATGCCCTCGACCTCAAGCGCCACCACATCCTCGCCCAGCAGCGCGACGATGCCCTGCAGCGGGCGCACCCAGCGCAGGCTTTCCGTGGAGAGCGAGGCGGCGCCCCAGCGTTGCGACTTGGGCCAGCTGAAGCCGCGAATAATCGCGGGGATGGCCTCGGCCAGAACCTCGGGCGTCGCGCGGCCCGGCTTGTCGATCACCGCAAACCAGACGCCATCGCGCTCGGTCAGCTGATCCTTGGTCAAGCCGGTCTTGCGCAGAAAGCCTTCCAGCGCCTGTTCGGGGGCGGAGGTGCGCGGGCCCTTGAACTCCTCACTCACCGCTTGTGTGGCGGCGGGAAGCCCTGAGACAATGACGGCAAGGCGGCGCGGCGTGGAAAAGCTGCGGATAGCCGCGCTATCCACCGTCAGTCCGGCATTGTTCAGGGCGGCGGCCAGATCGTCGTGCAACTGGCGGCGGGCACCGGCCTGCATCCGCGCGGGGATTTCCTCGCTGCGCAGTTCCAGAAGGAAGTCCATCACTTGCTCCACCCCGGATATTTCGCCGTCCATTCGGCCTCGTTCTTCTCGATCCATGCCTGACAGGCGCCCTTGGCCAGATCGCGCACGCGGCCGATGTAGCTGGCGCGTTCCTGCACGGAAATGACGCCGCGCGCCTGCAACAGGTTGAACAGATGCGAGGCCTCGATCGCCTGATCATAGGCGGCCAGCGGGATATTGGCGGCGATGCAGGCCTGCGCTTCCTTTTCGGCATGCTGGAAGCCGAGGAACAGCTGGTCGGTATCGGCAATCTCGAAGTTATACTTCGACAGTTCCTGCTCGTTCTTCAGGAACACATCGCCATAGGATACCCCATGATCGTTGAAGCGCAGATCATAGACCCGGTCCACACCCTGAATATACATGGCAAGGCGCTCGAGGCCGTAGGTCAGCTCGCCCGCCACCGGCTTGCAATCAAACCCGCCGACCTGCTGGAAATAGGTGAATTGCGTCACCTCCATGCCGTCGCACCACACTTCCCAGCCAAGGCCCCAGGCGCCAAGGGTTGGGCTCTCCCAGTCGTCCTCGACAAAGCGGATGTCGTGGGCAAGCGGATCCACACCAATGGCGGCCAGCGATTGCAGGTAAAGCTCCTGCAAATTCTCCGGCGAGGGCTTCAGGATCACCTGATACTGGTAATAGTGCTGGAGGCGGTTGGGGTTCTCGCCATAGCGGCCATCGGTGGGGCGGCGGCTGGGCTGCACATAGGCGGCCTTCCACGGCTCCGGCCCCAGCGCGCGCAGGGTGGTGGCGGGGTGAAAGGTGCCCGCGCCCATGCGCATGTCATAAGGTTGCAGAATCAGGCAGCCATGCTCGCTCCAGAAGGCATGGAGCGCCAAAATCATGTCCTGAAAACTAAGGGGTGTGGCCGTGTCGCTCATGGCTCGCGCCTTTGGCCGATGGGCGCGGGCCGGTCAATGCCAAGATGAAGCGCCGGAACGAAGGCGGCCCGGGCCTGCAATGCAGGTGATGTCCCGAATTTACCGTTCATCCGCTGTATCAAAACCCGCGCTATAGAAGGGCGCCATGCTAGCCGACCATGCCCCGCGCCATTGCCGAATGTCTTTGGCAGCCCTCGCTCTCGCCTTTCTGGGGGTAGTTTTTGCGCCCGGTGTTCTGGCGGGCCAGCCCATGGCACCCGCAACCGAGCTGCGCGCCACCAGCCTTCCCGCAACCGTCGCGCAACCCGTCGCGCAACCCGTCTCCCCGCGCATAGAGGCGCATCCGGCCCTGTGGAAACTGCGCCAGGGCGGCACGACGGTCTATCTGTTTGGCACGGTGCACGCCCTGCCACCGGGCGTGGCATGGTTCACCGGCCCGGTTGCCGGTGCCTTCGGCGCCTCGGGCGAGCTGGTAACCGAAATCATCGACCTGCCGCCTGAGGATATGCAGAAAGTCGTGGCGGCAAAGGCGCTGCTGCCGCCGGGCGAGAATCTGCGCCTCCAGCTCACGCGCGCGGATCGCAGGGCCTATGAGCGGACCATGCGGGCCAATGGATTGGCGGAGAATGCCTTCGATCGCTTCCGCCCGTGGTATGCCGCGGTGGCGCTGTCCACGCGGCCGCTGCTGCTCTCGGGGTTTGACCCGGCGCGCGGCGCTGACGAGGAACTATCCACCCGTGCCACCCATGACGCGCGGACACATGAGGCGCTGGAAACGCCGGAATATCAGCTGGGCCTTTTCGCCGCGCTACCCAGGGCAACACAGTTGCGCTATCTGCGCGATGTCGTGCGCCACATGCCCTCGGTCCAGCGTGAATTGCGCGCCATGGTGCGCGCCTGGGAAAAGGGCGACGCCGCAAGGCTGGCGCGGCTGATGAACGAGGACAATGATGACCCCCACATGCGCGCAGCTTTGCTGGTGGACCGCAACAAGGCCTGGGCAAGGTGGATAAGGGCTCGGCTGGGCAGGCCGGGCACGGTGTTCGTGGCCGTGGGTGCCGGGCATCTGGCCGGGCCGGACAGCCTGCTGGAGCAACTCGCCAGGATGGGCTTTACCGCTGTGCGGGTTCAATAGAAGCGGTCGCCAACACCTTGGCCGCGATGGCATTTTCCATAAGGCAAACCTTTGCGCGGGCATGGGCGCGGATTGGCTGGCGGCGGCTCGGCCCGGCACTGTTCGTCCTGTCGCTCGCCGCCTGCGCCCCGCAGAGTGACCCGGCCAATCCCGCCCTGTGGGAAGTCAGCGGCCCCAATGGCGCCCATGGCTGGCTGTTCGGCACCATTCATGCCCTGCCCCGCCCCGCCCGCTGGCGCAGGCCCCGCGTGGTGGCGGCGCTTGCCGCATCCGACACGCTGGTGGTGGAGATCGCCGCGCTGAACGACGACGCGGCAACCGCCCGGGCTTTACAGAAACTGTCGCACCACCCCGGCGAGGGGCCGCTGTCGGCCCGCGTGGATCCGGCCCTGCGCCCTGCCCTTGAGCGAGCGGAAGCCAGGGCAGGCATGAAGGATGGGGACTTTTCCGAAACCGAAACCTGGGCCGCCGCGCTGATTCTGGCGCAGGCGGGCGATGACGGCAGCGATGCCGCCAATGGCACAGACCGCGCCCTCCTGAAGGAAATTGGCGCAAAGCCGGTGGCCGAACTGGAAGGCGCGGACCGGCAGCTGGGCCTGTTCCACGCCCTGCCCGAGGCCAGCCAGCGCGCCCTGCTGGCCGCCGTGCTGCGCGGCGCCGGACACGCCAGCCTCGATGCCCGATCGCTGGCCGACGCATGGCGGCGTGGCGACATGGAGCGGATAGAAGGCGAGACGCGCACCGGCATGCTGGCCGACCCTACCCTTCGCCAGATGCTGTTCCTCTCGCGAAACCGGGCGTGGGCGGCGGATATCGCCGCGCGGCTGGGGCATGGCGCCCATCCCTTCGTGGCGGTGGGCGCGGCGCATATGGCGGGGCCAGAAGGCTTGCCGGCGCTGCTGGCGGCGAGGGGCTTTACCGTGCGGCGGGTGGAATAGCCCGGCGCGCACCACCTCTCGCCAAAATCACCGACAAGCCTTGCGTTATGGCGCCGCCTCTTGCTTTTTTCGGGCATTGCCGCTAGGGGCGCGCGCTTCCCGTCATGGTCATCCCTGGAGGCGTGGCGGGACGGGGCAGTCCGAATAAGCGGTTGCCTCGCACAAACTATCCGTTTTCGAAAAGGTAGCATCATGAGCGATTTGCTTAATCTGCCGGCCGAGGCGCGCGAAGTGGGTGGCAAGGGAGCCTCCCGTTCTCTGCGCCGCGAAGGTCGCGTCCCCGCCGTAATCTATGGTGGCAAGGAAGCCCCCGTGTCGATCCACGTCGAACAGAAGTTGCTGGTCCGCCTGCTGGGCACCGGCCACTTCTTCAACTCGGTTGTCGAGATCACCGTCGGTGGCACCAAAGTGCAGACGCTGCCCAAGGATGTTGCCTTTCATCCCGTAAGCTCGCTGCCGCTGCATGCCGATTTCCTGCGCCTTTCGGGCGGGGCCAAGGTGCATGTGCGCGTGCCGGTGGTGTTCATCAACGAAACGCTCAGCCCCGGCATCAAGCGCGGCGGCGTGTTGAACATTGTTCATCACGAACTCGCCCTCGTTGTGCCCGCCGACAAGATCCCCGACGACATCCAGATCGACCTGACGGGTCTGGACGTTGGCCACTCGATCCACATCAAGGACATCCAGCTGCCCGACGCGGCCGTGGATGGCAGCCATGAGCGCGATCTGGTCATTGCCACGATCGTTGCCCCTTCCGCGCTGAAGAGCGGCGAAGGCGACACGGCCAAGGCCGAGTAATCCGGCAGGGTTGGATAAGCGCTACC
Source organism: uncultured Sphingomonadales bacterium (assembly GCA_903911985.1). Taxonomy (GTDB): domain Bacteria; phylum Pseudomonadota; class Alphaproteobacteria; order Sphingomonadales; family Sphingomonadaceae; genus Novosphingobium. The sequence goes on along the minus strand of CAIWFP010000308.1, from coordinate 452 downwards.
CCCTTCGGGGTTGCGGCTACTTGCGGGCAGGGTGGTTCCTAATCGGGCTCCCCTGCCCTGCTTGTTTCTATCGGGCGATATGAGCCGGTTTTGGTAAGGCCGGTTTTGGTAAGGCCGGTTTTGGTAAGGTGGAGCGCGATGCAGCTGTGGGTGGGCCTTGGCAATCCGGGCACGCAATATGCGCTGAACCGGCATAACGTCGGTTTCATGGCGACAGATGCCATTGCCGAAAGCTGGCGCTTTGGCCCGGTGCAGAAGAAGTTTCAGGGCTGGCTGCGCGATGGGCGCATCGGTTCTAGCCGCGTCATCCTGCTGAAACCCGCCACCTTCATGAACGAGAGCGGCAGGGCCGTGGCCGAGGCCATGCGCTTCTACAAGCTGGAGCTTTCCGCCCTCACCGTGTTTCACGACGAACTGGATCTGGCGCCGTTCAAGGTGAAGGTGAAGCAGGG
>CAIWFP010000307.1 GCA_903911985.1 uncultured Sphingomonadales bacterium | reverse complement strand
CCGCGCAGTTCGGCGAAAAGGCCTGCATCATCGCCAGCCGCGGCGGCGAGAGTGGCATTAAGGGCACCGGCTTCGTAAGACATGCCAACAGATTTACCGCCAAAAGGTTAACGCGTTCTTTCCACCCCCGCCCGCATGCCCACCCCATGAAAAAACGGGGGCTTTAACCATGGCGCAGCCGTGCTACCTTGAGCGATAGGCAAAATGCCCCACCCTTTGGCCCCATCACGCAGAGAGCCCGGACATGACCGCAACCACACACATCGTCTCGCTGGAGGACGAGGAAACAGGTCCGGAGGGCGAACAGGGGTCATACGCGCCATCGATCTCCCTGCCCGAGAGCGGCGACGCGATGGAGTGGCTGGAATATGAGGCCCCTCCCCCGCCACGCTGGCAACGCGGAATTATCCCGGTGTTGTTCGCGGCGGCGCTGGTGGGGTGGACTGGCCTCAACGTCGCGGCCAACCTGTCTCAGGCCCCAACACCGGCGCATTGGCTGGCATGGATCGGGGCATGGTCGCCCCCCGTGGCGGTGCTGGGCATTCTCTGGATGGTGTTGCGGCAAACCGGATCGGCCCTGCCCCGCCCAGCAGACCAGTTTTCCGAAACCGCACAGCAGATGCACGCCGACAGCGCCCTGCTGGAATCGCGCCTCACCGCCGTCAACGCCGAGCTGAGCATCGCCCGCGAGTTTCTCGCCGCGCAAAGTCGCGAGCTCGAATCGCTCGGCCGCCTCGCCACCGAGCGCCTGTCACAAAACGCGCGCGAACTGGCCGACCTCATCCAGACCAATGGCGCCGATATTGCCGCCATCGGCACGGTCAGCACCGCCGCGCTCGACAATATGGAGCGCCTGCGCGGGCAATTGCCGGTGCTGACCAGCGCGGCCAAGGATGTTGCCAATACCATCGGCACCGCCGGGCGCCTCGCGAGCGATTCCGTAGCCGAGTTGACCCACGGCATGGACCGGCTGGAGAGCCTCGGCGCGGCGGGCGAGGCGCGGATCGCCGCCCTGCGCGACACGCTGGCCGAGGCGGGCCTGCGCGGGCAGGATCTGTCCGCCCATGTCAGCGCCGCCAGCGACAGTCTCGCCGCCTCCATTGGCCAGATTGGCGCGTTCCACAACGCGGTGGAAACGCAGGCACAGGCCCATGCCACCTTGCTGGCAGACATGCGTACCGCCCTCGCCACGCTCGATGAGGAGACCGCCGCGCTCAGCCAGAAGACCACGAACGATCTCTCAAACGCCCTTGCCAGTCTGAACGACGCGGCTCTGGCGGCGGGTCTGGCGATCAGCGAGGCCGGCGGTCACGCGTTGACGGATGTTGCCACCCGCCTCGGCACCGAAAGCATCCCCGCCATCGAACGGGCCATCCGCAACGAGGCCGCCTCGCTCACCGGTCAGCTGGAACAGGCCGCCGCCCATGCCGCAGGCGTCGCCCGCGAGGCTGGCAGCCAGATCGCCGATCAGGTCGGCCGGGTGGAAGTTCTCGTCGCCGCGCTGGAAGCGCGCGTCGCCGAAGCCCGCGCGCAGGCCGAGGCACAAACCGACAATGGCTTTGCCCGCCGCGCCGCCCTCATCACCGACGCGCTCAACTCCAGCGCGATAGACATCGCCAAGGCGCTGGACGCCGACATTACCGACCCCGCCTGGGCCCGCTATCTGAAAGGCGACCGGGGCATCTTCACCCGCGCGGCGGTGCGGCTGCTGGATGGCGGCGAGAGCAAGGCCGTCGCCCGTCTCTATCGCGACGACGATGCCTTCCGCGACCATGTCAGCCACTACATCCACGATTTCGAGGGCATGCTGCGCCAGATCCTCTCCACCCGCGATGGCGAGGTGCTGGGCGTAACGCTGCTGTCGTCGGATATGGGCAAGCTCTATGTCGCGCTGGCACAGGCCATCGAGCGGCTGCGGAGCTGAGGGGGGGAAGGCTGGAAGCGGAAGGTGCGAGGGACTCGTCCCTCGCGCTCCCTTTCCCTGTCATTGTCGCGCAAAGGGTTCCGCCTTGCGCTATGTCTCCGCGCCGCAGGCTTTAAAGCCGCTTCGCGGCAGGGCGCCACGAAGCAGAACAGGCGCTG
>CAIWFP010000306.1 GCA_903911985.1 uncultured Sphingomonadales bacterium | reverse complement strand
GATTGTTGGGCTGTCTTGTTCTTTGCGGTATGAGCAGGGCCGTTTGGTGCGGGCGGCGACGCGGGGGGATGGGCAGGTTGGCGAGGATGTGACCGCCAATGTGGCGTTTATTTCGGATATTCCCAAGGTTTTGAGGCCGTGTGATGCGCGGGGTTTGGTGCCCCTCATTTTGCAAGGTTCAACACCCCACCCCAACCCCACCCCAGATGGGGAGGGGCTTTTTGCGATCCCTGACGTGTTCGAGGTGCGCGGCGAGGTTTATATGGCGCGGGGGGATTTTGTCGCGCTGAATGAACGGCTCATGGACATCGCCCGCGCCATAAACCAGTCCAGTGGCGACGAATTCGATCCTTCCAAGGCGAAGCAATTTTCTAACCCTCGAAATGCGGCTGCCGGATCATTGCGGCAGAAGAATTCCGAAATTACCGCAGGGCGCAATTTGCGGTTCCTCGCGCATGGCTGGGGGGCGGCGAGTAGCGTGCCGGGGAACACGCAGTTTGCGGTTATGCGGCGGATCGAGAGCTGGGGCGTGCCGGTTTCGGCGCGGCTGGTGCGGTGTGATGGGTTGGAGGGCATGCTCGGAACCTATCGCGGGATTGCGGCGGAACGTGCTGATTTGCCTTATGAAATCGATGGGGTGGTTTACAAGGTCGACGATCTGGGTTTGCAGGAGCGGCTGGGGTTTGTGGCGAAAGCGCCGCGATGGGCGATTGCGCGCAAGTTTCCCGCCGAGCGGGCCGAGACTGTCGTGGAGGCCATCGATATCCAGGTGGGGCGGACGGGCAAGCTGACGCCGGTGGCGCGGTTGGCGCCGGTGCTGGTGGGGGGCGTGACCGTCACCAACGCGACGCTGCATAATCGCGATGAGGTGGCGCGGCTGGGCTTGCGTCTGGGCGACCGGGTGGTGTTGCAGCGCGCCGGGGATGTGATTCCGCAGGTGGTGGAGAATGTGACGCGGGAGATGGCGCGGGAGGCTTTCGTGTTTCCGGATCACTGTCCCGAATGTGGAAGCGAGGCCGTGGCCGAGGAGGGCGAGGTGGATGTGCGCTGCACCGGGGGGCTGATCTGCCCGGCGCAGCGGATTGAGCGGCTGAAACATTTTGTTTCTCGCGGGGCGCTGGATATCGAGGGGCTGGGCGAGAAGACGATCATCCAGTTTTACGAGCTGGGCTGGCTGGACCGGGGGCCGGGGGACATCTTCCGGCTGAAGGCGCGGCGCGAGGACATTCTCGGCCTCGACGGGTGGCAGGACAAGTCTGTGGAAAACCTGTTGATGGCGATTGAGGCCAAGCGGGCGCCGGATGCCGCGCGGCTGCTGTTTGGGCTGGGGATACGGCACGTGGGGGTGGTGACGGCGCGGGACTTGTGCAAGCGGTTTGTCAGGCTGGAGGCGATGCGCGGGGAAGTTGGACGTTTGGCGGCGCGGCGGGATGAGGCTTGGGCGAATTATAACAGGGCGATGATCGCGGTGGCGGGGGATGACGCGGTCATACCAACCCGCGATGAGCTTGACTCATCGCGGGTTGGTATAGCCCGCGCGGCGTTTGAGCGTAGTCAGGCTGCTGATCGGTCACGATCACTGCAGCTTGGTATAACGCCCGATCAGGACAAGTTCGCCCGCAAGCTGGCGGGGGAACTCGCGGGGCTGATCGGGGTGGAGGGCGTGGGCCCCGAGGTGACTTTGGCGTTGATCGACTTCTTCCATGAGCCCCACAATGTCGCGGTGTGGGAGGATATTCTGGGAGAGGTTTCGCCGCCGGACTATGTGGTGGAGGCGCTGGTCAGCGAGGTTTCGGGCAAGACCGTGGTGTTTACCGGCAAGCTGGAAACGATGAGCCGCGATGAGGCCAAGGCGCAGGCCGAAAGGCTGGGGGCGCGCACGGCGGGCAGCGTTTCGGCCAAAACCGATCTGGTGGTGGCCGGGCCCGGGGCGGGCTCGAAGCTGAAACAGGCCGGGGCGCTGGGCATCGCCGTTATCGATGAGGCGGAATGGGCGGCGATTGTGGCACGGGCGGGGTAGGCTTTTAGGGAAGGGTTTGAAGGGGTAGGTGCGAGGGACTCGTCTGATGTGCCGATTTGCGTTGGCAACTCGGTTGGTCCTCGCGCTCCCTTT
>CAIWFP010000305.1 GCA_903911985.1 uncultured Sphingomonadales bacterium | reverse complement strand
GCATGGCAGGGGGAGCGAGGGGGGTCAAGTTTGGAAAAGGCAATGTGAGAAAGGGTTAAGCGGGAAGAAGCAGGCGCGAGGGGATAATCCCCTCGCGCTCCCATTAATGTCTTTGTCGCGCCATAGGTTCAACCTTGCTCCAAGCCGCAGCGCCGCAGGCCTTAAAGCCGCTTCGCGGCGGGCGCCACACCACAGAACGGGTGCTAACGTTGACAGTAATGGGAGCGCGAGGGACGAGTCCCTCGCATCTATTTCTTCCGGCCTGTTCTTCCACCCTCCCCAAACACAAACGGCCCACCCCGAAGGGCAGGCCGTTCACGTATTTCGGGGAGGCTTTGGATGCCGATCTGGCCGCCACGGCGGCGTCGTCCACGTCGCGCAGCACATAGCCGCGGCCCCAGACGGTCTCGATGTAGTTTTCGCCACCGCAGGCATGGGCCAGCTTCTTGCGCAGCTTGCAGATGAACACGTCGATGATCTTGAGTTCGGGTTCGTCCATGCCGCCATAGAGGTGGTTCAGGAACATTTCCTTGGTCAGCGTGGTGCCCTTGCGGAGCGAGAGCAGCTCCAGCATGGCATATTCCTTGCCGGTGAGGTGGACGCGGGCACCATCGACCTCGACGGTTTTTGCATCGAGGTTGACCAGCAGCTTGCCGGTGCGGATGACCGACTGCGAGTGGCCCTTCGAGCGGCGCACCACGGCGTGGATGCGGGCGACGAGTTCCTCGCGGTGGAAGGGTTTGGTCACGTAATCATCGGCGCCAAAGCCGAAGCTGCGGACCTTGGAGTCCATTTCGGAGATGCCGGAGAGAATGAGCACCGGCGTTTGCACCTTGGCCACGCGCAGCTTCTTCAGCACATCGTAGCCATGCATGTCGGGCAGGTTCAGGTCGAGCAGGATGATGTCGTAATCATAGAGCTTGCCCAGATCGAGGCCTTCCTCGCCCAGATCCGTGGAATAGACATTAAAGCCCTCGGTCGAGAGCATCAGCTCAATGGCCCTGGCCGTGGTAGGCTCGTCTTCGATCAGCAACACACGCATGGGTTATCCCCTTTTCAGCCCCGAAAGACGGACAAAACACCGGGTTGCCCGGGTTGCATCTGTCATTAACCATTCAAGCAATGAAGGTAAAAGGTTAATTTTGCGTAACCATACGGAGGAAAGTGCCGCCGGACCGGCCATTCGGGCAAAAAATTTTGCGAATTTTCGAAAAATGCCCCTGATTTGGCCTGGGTTCTCAGGATTTAGGGCGCATCGCCAGAGGCAATAACGGGTGAACGCCCAGCCGGTTTAGGGAAAAACCACTAGTTTCCCTGTTTACCAGTGACCAGCGGATCGGCGGCCCCAGCGGGATGAAGCCGTTGGTCTGGGTCAGTAGGGTTTCGGCCTGAGCCCACAGCAGATCGGCGGAATGTTCGTCGGGGGCGCGGCGCGCGCGTGCGGCCAGCGCGTCAGCGGCGGGGCTGCAGGCGGGCTTTGACTTTGTCTGGCCCGCCGCCCGGCATGACAGCGCGTTCAGAAACCAGGTCACATGCGGATAGCGCGCCACCATGTCGATCAACGCAAGCTCCGCGTTTTCGCCCTTGCCCGCGCGCCGCAGGGTCACGCCGATCGCGCCCAGATCGCTGGTCAGTCGCGCCAGCAATATATCGGCGCCGGGTCCCTCCGGCAGGCTGATCCGGATGGTGGGCGGCTGGGGGCTGCCCGCGCTCCACACCTCAATTCGCCGCTGGGCAAGAATGCGGCGGCTGTCGATGTCCATATCCTGCCAGCGTTCGCCCACCAGTCCGGCATCGCCCTCCATGCCGGGAGAGATGATGCGGGTGCTGGCTTTCCACCTCGCCGCGCCCAATTGCCAGGCCAGCGCGTCGCGATCGATGGCCATGGCTATGGTTTCGCGCATTTGGGGCGTGGCCAGCAGGCCTTCGGTCCGCGTTACCATCAGGCCGAACAGACCGGCCACCGGGTCTGGCCGCGCGCCTGATTTGCCAAGGCCGATGTGATGGGTGCGCGGCAGGTCGATAAAAGTGCCCCCCAGCACCACATCGGCCTGCCCGGCGGCCAGCGCGCCAATCGCCTCCGCGCCGCCGCTGGCGCGCAATTGGAGGGGACGGGCCGAGTCGCCCCAGCCATCCACCGGCGCCAACCCGCGCTTTTCGGGTGGGATGGCGGTAAGCAGCGCCAGATTGCCGCGCCGGGTAAGCGCCATGGGCCCGGCGCCCCTGCCCCGGTGCAGCAGCCCCAGTTCCGGCTGGGCGAGCAATTGCAACAGGTCTGGCATGGGTGACGACAGGCGGATTTCCACCACCCGCCCGGCCATGGCGCGCACATCCTCCACACCGGCAAGATCCAGCCCGAGCGGTGTGTTCGCTTGCGCATCCAGAGCCTGCCGCAGGGCGCTCCGGGCGCTCTCTCCGGTGATGCGGCTGTTGTCCGGCCATGTGCCATCGGCCAGACGGAAGATATAGTGGCGGCCATCGGCGGTAACGATCCAGCGATCGGCCAGAGCGGGGATGACCCTGCCTTCCTCGTCCAGCCCGACCAGCCCCTGTGCCGTGGCGGCGCGCACCAGCTGTGCGGCGCCCGGCAGATGCGGACCGCCAGAAAAAGTCTGGGCGGGCAAGGGGACATTGGCCGGGGGCGCGCCGACTGAAGCTGCGAAGCTATCGCCGATGACCACCACCTTCACCGCGTCACCATCGTCGGAATCGCAGGCCGCCAAGCCGAGGGCCAGAACAAGGCCGGCAACAAGCCGGGCCGGCACCACGGCACGCCCGGCAATTCCGTAAGCTGAGCGAGGCCGGAAGAGGGAGCGAGGGGGTTTAGGCATCGCGCGACAGCTTAGAACCGCTGCGAAAAAGTGGGAACCGGTTTTTGCCATCCGCACCATTCGACTCAAAAAATGATGGGGGGCTGAATCGGCCGGGCATCCGGGAAATCAAGCTTTACGCGCCGGCCTTCCGTAGCTCGCCGCCGCCGGAAGCATGTCTGGATGCGGGATCGGTCGGACCCATCGCCCCGGCATGCCTCAATCGTCGCGCGAGACCTTTTCGCGACGCTCATGCGCCTGCTGGGCTTCCACCGTCATCGTGGCGATGGGGCGCGCCACCAGCCGGCCGAGGCCGATCGGCTCGCCCGTAACCTCGCAATAGCCATATTCACCTTCCTCAATGCGGCGCAGTGCCGAATCGATCTTGGTGATCAGCTTGCGTTGCCGGTCGCGGGTGCGCAGCTCAATGCCCCAGTCGGTCTCGCTGGAGGCGCGGTCGTTGAGGTCGGCCTCGCGGATTGGCCCGTCCTGCAGATGCTGCAACGTGTCGGCAGAGGCCGAAAGGATCGACTTCTTCCATTCCAGCAGCAGCCGCCGGAAATAATCCTGCTGCGCCTCGCTCATGTAGGCTTCCGCATCGGACGGAACATAGTCTTCACCAAGCGCGCGCTTGGCCTTGGCCAACACGTCAATATCGTCTGACATAATCGACGCCATTAGTTCCTCCGCAGGGAGACGCATAAGCCTCGCAGGAAAGCCGGGCCGCCTATAGTTGCGCCGCCTTTGCGGCACAAGCGCCAAAGCTGGCTCTCGGGAAATTCCTTGGGGATTGCCGGGGGAAAGCCAGGAGGATTGGCCTTGCGGATTGGCCG
>CAIWFP010000304.1 GCA_903911985.1 uncultured Sphingomonadales bacterium | reverse complement strand
CTGCCCTGCTTCATCGTTGCGAGCTGGGCAACATTGACCAGTCGCGGGGCCGCCTTTCCGGGGATCATCGCGGTGGTGATCACGATATCCTGCTTGGCGATGTGGGCCGAGACCAGTTCGGCCTGGGCTTTCTGATATTCCGGGCTCATCTCGGTGGCATAGCCGCCCGCGCCCTCGCCCTCGATGCCCGCCACATTTTCCACGAAAATCGGCTTGGCACCCAGCGACTGGATCTGTTCCCTGGTGGCGCTGCGCACATCGGTGGCCGAAACCTGCGCACCCAAACGCCGCGCCGTGGCGATCGCCTGCAACCCCGCCACGCCCACGCCCATGACAAAGGCCTTTGCGGCGGTAATCGTGCCGGCGGCGGTCATCATCATCGGAAAGGCGCGGCCATAGGTGCCGGCGGCATCCACCACCGCCTTGTACCCTGCAAGGTTCGACTGGCTGGACAGGATGTCCATGCTCTGCGCGCGGGTGATGCGCGGCATGAATTCCATGGCCAGCGCCTCAAGACCCGCCGCCGCATAGGCGTCGATTTTATCCCGCTGGCCGAAGGGATCGAGCCCGGCAACCACCCATGCGCCAGCCTTGGCCCCGGCCAGCAGCGCCGGATCGGGCCCGGCAACGCCCAGCACAATATCCGCGCCCGCCACCACATCGGCGGCAGAGCCCAGCTCCGCCCCGGCGGCGGCATAGTCCGCGTCCGCGATCGAGGCGCTCAGCCCCGCGCCCGTTTCCACAGCCACCCGCGCACCCAGAGCGATGAATTTCTTCACCGTCTCGGGCGTGATGGCAACGCGTGTCTCTTGACCCGCGCGCTCTTTCAGAACCGCGAGGCGCTGGGTACCGGCCATTTCGGGGATCAACGCGTCAGCAGAAAGATGACCAGCGCGGTGATCGCGATGACCACCGGCGTGCCGAATTTGAACAGGTTGAGCATGCCCTCATAGGTGGAGCGCGAGGCCTGCATGTCGTGAACGGAAGCCATTGTCGGTACCCTTTGCCGAATAGTTAGATCGATTCAGCGCCAGCGTTTATCCGCAGGTGTCCACAGGCTCAAGGAGAAAGGGAAACCCCGACCCCTAGTTTTTCAACCAGTGCCGCCCCAGTGGCCACCCCAGTGGCCACCCCAGTGGCCACCAACGCGCCCGCAACCCGCAGTTAACAGGCTTTTTACCTTCACCAGCTAAAGCATGCCTCTTACCGCGAATGGATGCTCAAGCGAGCTGGGGAACGATGGCTGAAACCGAACAGCGCCTGTTGATGCTGATCGCTGATGAACCGGCGCAATGCCGGCTTATCACGGCCCTTGCCGCGCGCGAGGGCTGGCGAACGCTGGTGGTGGGTGATGGCGAAACCGCCATTGCCACGCTGGGCACGCGCCAGGGCATGCAGCTTTCCGCCATCATCCTCGACCAATGGGTGCCAGGCGACGCCGCCTGCGAGCTCATCGCCGATCTGCGTGGCCGCCGCCCGGCCCTGCCCATCCTGATGCTCACCACCAGCGCCTCGCCGCTGCTGGCGGTGGAGGCCATGCGCGCCGGGGCCAGCGACTACCTGATCAAGCCCATCGCCCCCGCCCGGAGGATGCAGGCCCGGCGCAGCGCCATTGCCCGCGAGGCGTCTAATCATCAGCCGGGCAATCATCATGCCGGGCGCGACGAGTTGCAGCCCCTCACCGAGAAACTGTCGGTCACCGCCGATTTCGAGGCAATGATCGGCGCCGCCCCCACCTTCCGCACCGCGCTGGCCATCGCCGCCAAGGCCGCGCGTGGCCACGGCCCGGTGCTGGTGACTGGCGAAAGCGGCACCGGCAAGGAAATGCTGATCCGCGCCGTTCACGCGG
>CAIWFP010000303.1 GCA_903911985.1 uncultured Sphingomonadales bacterium | reverse complement strand
GGGTGAGGGCGGTCAGATTGATGTACTTGCCATCGGAAGTGGGAAAAGCGCCGATGAACGGATTGGTCGTATAGGTGGATACGCCGGGCATGGCGTTGACGAAGAGATCGTCATCATCGGGCATCTCCATGGCCACATCGACCGCGCAGGCCGTGGCCCAGATGCCGGTCGAAAGCAGCGAGACGTCGACTTCGGTGGGCTCTCCGGTCTTTTCCCGATGGAACAGCGCGGCCGCGATGCCGCCGGCAATGTTCATGCCGCCGATCGTGTCGCCATAGGCCGGACCCGGCTGCAGCAACGGACCGCCAAGACCTTTGGGCGTCACCATCATCGACGAGCCGCCACGTGCCCAATAGGCCGTGGAATCGAAGCCGCCTTTCTCGCGCTCCGGCCCCTTGTCACCCAGCGCGGTGCCCCGCGCATAGATGATTTTGGGGTTCGCCGCGCGGATGTGCTCCACGTCGATCTTCAGCTTTTGCCGGGCAGAGGGCAGGTAATTCGTCAGGAAGACATCGCAAGTCTTCGCCAGCTCATAGAGCAGCTCCTGACCTTCCGGCGTCGAAATATCGACTCCGACGCTGCGCTTGCCGCGATTGGGGTGCTGCATCAGTGAGGAACGCTGCGGGTTGACCGCCAGCCGCTGCAGCATCTGGATGCCGCGCTGCGCGTCCCCGCGTATGGGATGCTCGATCTTGATAACCTCCGCGCCCCAATCGGTCAGCACCGCGCCAGCGGCGGGGACGAAAGTGAACTGGGCGACTTCGAGGACGCGAACGCCCTTCATTACCTGTGTCATGTCGTATCCTTACGCGGCGTGGAAGCCGATGGTCTTGATGTAGGTGAACTCGTTAAGCCCATCCTCGCCATATTCGCGGCCATAGCCCGACCGCTTGATGCCGCCGAAGGGGGCGTGGCTCGACATACGGCCGCTGCCACCATTGATCGCCACGCCACCGGTGCGCAGCTGCAGCGCCATTTCATAGGCATGCCCGACGTTGCCGGAATAGATGCCGCCAGACAGGCCGAAGTCGCTGTCATTGGCGATGGCAATGGCCTCCTCGTCGGTGTCATAGCCGATGACCGCGCCGATCGGCCCGAAGACTTCCTCCTGCGCGATGCGATGGCTGTTTTGCACATCGGTGAACAGGGTCGGCTCGAAGTAGAAGCCTTTGTCGAGCCCCTCGGGACGCTTGCCGCCGGAAACCAGCGTGGCGCCCTGGCTGCGGGCGATCTCGACATAGTTCTCAGACCGCGTGCGCGCCACATCGCGGATCAGCGGGCCAAAATTGACCGATGGGTCGATGGGATTGCCGATCTTCACATGAGCCAGCATGGCCTTGAGTGTCTCGACATATTGCGCCTTCACCGAATTATGCACAAGGTGCCGGGTAAGCAGCGCGCAGCCCTGTCCCGCGTGGACGGTAAAGCCACCCATTCCGGCCATCGCCGCCTGCTGGATATCCGCATCATCCCGCACGATCAGCGCCGACTTGCCGCCCAGTTCCATGACACAGCGGATGAGGTTCGGCGCGGCCTGCGCCTGTATCATCCCGCCGACCTTGTCGGAACCGGTGAAGCTGATCAGATCGATGCGCTTGTCCGAGGTCAGCAGCTTGCTGGCCTCAATGTCGCCGGTGACGATGTTGAGCACGCCCTTGGGCAGGCCAACCTCATCGGCGATCTCACCAAGAATGAGGGCCTGAATGGGGGTGTAGGGTGACGGCTTGAGTACCACCGTGCAGCCCACCGCCATCGCCGGCACGATCTTGCCGATATTGAGGAAGAACGGGAAGTTGTAGGGCGTTATGCAGGACACCACGCCCACCGGTTCACGCGATAGCACGCCGGCGCCAAGGGTGAGCGTGCCGTCGGCGGCGGGTGTGGTTTCCACCGCCAGCGGTGTGACCGCCGGCCTTGCGGAAATTTCCACCATGTGGCGGGCATGCTGCATCGGAATGCCATATTGCAGGAAGGCCGCCAGCATCTGGGTAGAGCCGGCTTCCGCGACGATCAGGCGGATGATCTCGTCATGCCGGCGATCGATCGCGTCAAGGAAGGCGGTCAGCACGGCCTGACGTTCGCGTTGGGCCATGCGCGGCCAGGGGCCCTTGTCGAAGGCCTCGCGCGCGGCGCCGATGGCATCGCCGATTGTCGCCGCATTGCCGACGGGTGCGTTCATCAACAAGCTTTCATCGGCCGGATTGATAACCGCTTCGGTCTCGGCGACGGGGACCCACTCGCCGCCAATATAGAGCGCGCTGGGGTGTTTGAGAAAGCTCATCGAACGCTTGTCCTCTCCCGGGGTGGAGTCTGCGACTCTCACAATTGATGATACGTCAATTTAATGATTATGGGCGAGCGCCGTCAACCGCAATCTCGTAGCACCGCAGTTTTTATAATGATGGCAGGAAATGGTTCCGCCGGGGTCGGAACAGGACCCACCCGCGTGCCTGAACGATCAGGCGTTGCCGCCCGGCGCCAAGGCGGTGTGAAGCAGATAGGCGGCGGCAAGGGCCATATTGGCGGCGCTGGTCCGCTCGTCTCCGTGCTGCAAGGGAGCAACGGCACCAAGCCGCTCCAGCATGATCAACAAGGTGGCGGCAATGGCTCGCGGCTCGATTTTGGGAAAATGAACCGCTGTCTTGCGGATCAGGGCAATCTTGTGTGCCAGAGCGTCGATCAGGGGCATGGCAAGCCGATGTCTCGCGTCAAGAAAACGGCTGTCGCCTTCCTCGCCGGCCATATTGCGAACCCTGAACACGGTGCGGTGTTTCTGCCATTGTTCGACGTAGGCTTCCACGAAACGGCGGGCCAGATCGTATCCCGCGGCCCCTTGAAAGTCCTGTTCGAGAATGGCCAGCATTTCCGGCGTTACCTGCTCCGCGTTTTCAAGGGCGGCCAGAACGACCTCGGCCACGCCTTCGAAATAGACGTAGAACGTCGCCGGGGAGGTACCCGCGACCTTGGCAACTTCCGCGACCGTGATGTCGCGAAGGCCAATGGTTTCCAGCAGGGCGATTGTCACATCGATCAGCTTTTGGCGAGTACGCGTCCCCTTCGCGCCGATCTTCTGTCCGTTCTGGTTGTGGGACTGTGTTTTCCGCCCCGGCTGGGAAGGACGGGTCCGATCTCCTCCGAGGGGGGGCATTTCGAGTGTCCTTATCCGAATGCTTGCGAGGGGTCCGTTGCGGGTTTGATGCGGTTTTCGCTGTCATAGAAGCGACGCATCGTCAACTCGCGGTGCATGGCTGGCGCAACGAACCGTTCGGCCGCCCTGAGTGACAAGCGATGGTCAGGGGATCGCGCCCCAGGGGTGGAGGTGCGATGCCGATGATCCGGTGGCCGTAGCACACATGTCCTCCACCGCTGTCGTGCCCGAGGGGATGCCGCGACGGGATTGAGCGCGCCGCCATCCACCACGCCGCCCATTGTCACCGCTATCCTGTCGATAATGTGCCGGATTTTTGATCGCCCGAGCCTCGAATGGATGAGGCGGCGTCACATTGACCGGGATCAAGGAATCGGATAGCCCAATCCGCCTACACACTCGTCTCCAGATCCACAGATGAATTTGAATGAACCTGCCACATTCCCGCCTCAGCCGCAGCGAAAGCCAGGCGCAAACCCGAATTCGTCTGGCCCATGCGGCGCGCCGCGAATTCGCGCTGCGCGGGGTGGCGGCGGCCTCGATCGACCGGATCAGCGAATCCGCCGGTTATTCGCGCGGGGCCTTCTACGCGAACTATGCCGACAAGCATGAGCTGCTGCTCGAATTGCTGACCCAGCATCAGGCGGCGGAAATCGGGGCGTGGCAGGCCTTGCTTGACGCGGAAGGCCCGCTGGAAAATGTGCTGCCAACGCTGGGTGAACGGTTTGATGCCTTTGCCAGTAATGCCGATGAAGTGCTGTTTGCCGCCGAGTTGCAGATCGAGGCGCTGCGCAATCCCGCCTTCGCTCTGCGCTATCGCGAATATGCCCGGGAAATTGGCGAGCGCACCCGCAAGCTGGCCGCCGCCTTCATCGCGCGCTCGGGTCGCGGTCAGGTTTCGGCCGAAGTACTGGGCAAGGCGCTGCAATCTTTCAGCCCGCAACTGATTGCCGAGGCCCGCTTGGGGCTGGGCGAAGCCGGTGTGACCCCGGGGCAACGATTGGTCACGATGATCAGCGAAATTCTTGGAGCAAGGCCGCAGGCGCCCGAGGGGCGGCACGGCATGGAGAGGAGCATAGAGCATGACGACTGAGACCATCACGCGGCCGGCCAATGTGCCGGCGGATCGGGTTATCGATTTCGACATCTACAAATTCCCGATCAAAGGACTGGAATATCAGCGCTCCATGCGCGAGGTCCTGATGTCGAAGTCGGCCGATGTGCTGTGGACCCCGCGCAATGGCGGCCACTGGATCGCCAAGACCAACGAAACGGTCGCCAAGGTTCTGGCGGATGCCGATCACTTCTCCTCGCGCCGGATATTGGTCGATCCTGTCGAACGCGCCACCCCACCGCTGGTGCCGCTCCAGCTCGATCCGCCGCACCACGCGCCCTATCGCGCACTGCTGCAGGCGGCATTGTCGCCCAAGGCGGTCGGTCAGTTGGGCGAGCGGGCGCGGGAACTGTCGATCCAGCTGATCGAGGGTTTCAAGGCGGACGGCCATTGCGAATTCATCGGCCAGTTCGCGCAGCACCTGCCTATCGCGATCTTCATGGAGATCGTTGGCCTGCCCGCCTCCGACCGACCACTGCTGACCAGCATCGCCGAAGTGGCGATGCGCGGCGAAACCGAGGACGAGCGCAATGAGGCCTCGGGCAAGCTGATGGCCTATGGTATGGGCAAGGTCGCAGAGCGCCGTGCCAATCCGGGCAATGACCTGATCAGCCTGTTCGTGCAGACCGAGGTCGAGGGCAAGCCGATCGACGATTTTCCGCTGACCGGTATGATCCTGCTGTTGCTGCTCGCCGGCCTCGATACCGTCGCCTCGACGCTGGGCTTCTTCGCCCAGTTCCTCGCCACCAATCCCGAACATCGCCGCCAGCTGGTCGAAAATCCCGAGCTGATCGCCAACGCCACCGAGGAACTGCTGCGCCGCTTCCCGATCGCCAACCTCGCGCGCGAGGTGAAGGCCGATGTCGAACTGGGCGGCGTACAGTTGAAGGCGGGCGAGATGGTGCTGGTGCCCACGTTGATGGACGGGATGGACGAGGACAAGTTTGCCGACCCGCTGACTGTCGATTTCAACCGCGAAAAGCCGGGCGCCAATTCCACCTTCGGAGGCGGCGTGCACCGTTGCGTCGGCTCGATGCTGGCGCGCACCGAACTGCGCGTCTTCCTCGAAGAGTGGCTGAAGCGCATCCCCGACTTCTCGATCAAGCCGGGCACCAATCCCAAGGTCAGCGCGCGTTCGGTGGCCACGATCACCAGCCTCGAACTGGTCTGGCCTGTGTGATGAGCGCGCCCGGAACCCGTCGCTACCAGTGCTTCTATTGCGGCACGATCTATGATGAAGCCCTAGGCTGCCCGGAGGAAGGCGTAGCGCCGGGCACGCTTTGGGAAGATGTCCCCGAAGACTGGGTCTGCCCGGAATGCGCGGCAGACAAATCGAACTTCGCGCTGATCGAGGACGACTGAGCCCAGCCCAAAACAGATCGGGCGGCCCCTGCATGGCAAGGGCCGCCCGTTTGTTGGGGTATGGGCGCCGCGTTTAGTTGCGCATCACCCAGCCACCATCGACGTTCAGCACCTGCCCGGTCATCCAACGCCCGGCCTCGGACACCAGCAGCAGCAGCGCGCCGCACAGCGCATCGGGCGTGTCGCGGCCCTGAATGGGCGTCCGGGCCTCGACATATTGCACCAGCGGGCTGTCGTCGGGGGTGAGAGCCAATCCCGCATCGGTCTTGGTCATGCCCGGCCCGATGGCGTTGACGCGGATACCCTGGGGACCAAGCTCCGTGGCCAGCGCGGTCGTGGCACCCAGCAGGGCGATTTTGGTCACGCCATAAAAAGTCTGCGCCGGGAAGGCGCCAGCCGACACCTGATTGACGATGGCACCACCACCCCGCTCCGCCATGAAGGGGGCGATGACCTGCGAGCAGTTGATCGCGCCCCAGACGTTCACCGCTATGCCCTTGTCAAACCGCGCGCGGTCGGTCTGAATCAGCGGCTTGTCGGTGATCTCCACCATCAGCGCCGCATTGTTCACCAGAATGTCGACCCCGCCAAAGGCCTGCTTCGCCTTTGCCGCCATGGCCTCGACCGAGGCGGTGTCGGTGATATCGACCTGCACGGCCACGGCCTTGCCGCCCGCACCGGTGATTTCGTCGGCAACTTTTTGCGCGCCCTCGCCATTGAGGTCGGCGACGACCACGCTGGCCCCGGCATTGGCCAGCGCCACCGCATAGGCCCGGCCGATCGAATTGCCGCGCCCGCCGGCGCCTGTGACGATCGCGACCTTTCCGTCGAGACGGAAGGCGTTGTTGTTGAAATCGCTCATATTAGATTCTCCAATCAGCTGAATATGCCGGCGCCGGTGCCGATGGTCACCGTCTTGTAGTGCAGAAATTCATCGATGCCAGCCTTGCCGCCTTCCTTGCCGAAGCCGGAAATGCCGATGCCGCCAAACGGCGTGTGCGGGTTGATCTGGATGCCGCCGTTGACATAAACCCCGCCGGCATTGAGCCGCTCGGCGATGCGGTGGACGCGCATTATATCGTTCGACTGGATATAGGCGGCCAGGCCATATTCGCTGTTGTTGGCGATGGCGATGGCCTCTTCCTCGGTATGGAATTTCATCACCACCACGGCTGGCCCGAAGATTTCCACCTGGGTGATCTCGTGATCGGGATCGGCATCAATGATGATGGTCGGCTCGATGAAATTGCCGTTGGCCAGTTCGCTGCCGCAATGGTTGCCCCCCATGACGAATTTGCCGGCGCCATCGGCTTTGGCCCGCTCGAACATGCCCAGAATGCGATCTGCCGCCGCCTTGTTGATGACAGGGCCTACCATCACGCCGGGCTCCATGGGGTCGCCAACCTTGAACATGCTGGCAATGCCTTTCAGCCTTTCGACGAATTCGTCATGGATATCGGCATGGACGAGCTGGCGCGTGGGCAGGGCGCAGCCCTGACCCGCAAGGCAGCCGATGGTCCAGAACACCGCGCGTTCGGCCGCCGCCTGCAGGTCGCAATCGGGAAAGACCAGACTTGCCGACTTGCCGCCCAGTTCCATCACGCTTGGCTTGATTTCCTGCGCGCAGGCTTCGAGGATCTTGCGCGCGGTGATCGGGCCGCCGGTGAAGCTGATCTTGCGGATCTTCTTGTGGCGAACGATGGCCTCGCCCGCCTCGGCGGTGCCGGGGAAGATGGACAGCACGCCGTCAGGCACGCCCGCCTGCTTGCACAGCTCGGCGAACAGTTCCGGCGCGAAGGGGGTGATCTCGGCGGGCTTGCAGATCACGCAATTCCCGGCGGCGAGTGCGGCCACCACCTTCATCCCCAGCGAGATCAGCGGCCCGTTCCAGGTGATGATGATGCCGACGATGCCGATGGGTTCTGGCACCGTATAGGAAAACTCGCCGCGCGTGTCGAAAGTGCTCATCAACTCGCCGGTGAGCTTGTCGCACCAGCCGGCGTAATAGCGGGTCCAGCCGATGGCGAGTTCCACCCCGCGCTCGCCAATCATCAGCGGCGTGCCGCCATCAAGCGCGGCCATGCGGGCCAGATCGGTTTTGCGCTCCTCCATCAGGTCGGCAAGGCGATTGAGGATATTGCGCCGCGTCTCCGGCGAGGTCCGGCGCCAGCTCTCCTGGGCGGCCTGCGCCCGCCGGACGGCCTCTTCCACCTCACCGGGGCCTGCCAGCGGAATGGTGGCCTGCACGGTTTGGCTGACGGGGTTGAGGTGGTCAAAACTGCCGCCCGAGCCGCTGGTTTTCGGCTCTCCACCGATATGCAGGTGAACGGTGGGTGGGGTGATGGAACTGGTCATGGATACTCTCCTGGTGGTTTTCGGTTCAGGATGTGGCGAGGGTTGGCTGGGCATCGGCGCCGGGGCGGCGCCTGCTCCTGGAGCTGCCAATAGCCAGCATGAACATCGGCGGGGATGACGGGGTTGCGGCAATAATCGAAATCACACACCGGTTCGTGTACCGCGACCTTGATGGCCCCTTTCATCGATTCGCTTCCACGTTCTATCCATAAGTAATTGATCGATTACATGGCGATGTCAATGACCGATAATGACGTCAAACCCCAGCGCAACGCGCAGCGAACCCGGGCGGCGATTCTCGCGGCGGCGCAGGATGCCTTCTCGTTGCGCGGATATTCCGACACCAGTCTGCGGGACATTACCGCGGTGGCCGGCGTCAATTCGGCGCTGGTCAGCCGCTATTTCGGGTCGAAGGAGAAGCTGTTCGAAGCCGCGCTTGCCGATCTGCTCAAGTCAGACCTAATCACAACGGTGCCGCGCGAACACTTCGGCGAAGCAATGGCGGCGATGCTGCTCGCCGAACCTCGGGATCGGCTAAATCCCTTGCAGATGATGCTCTTGGCGTGCGCCGATCCAGGTGCCCGCCGGATTACCGAAAAGCTGCATTTCGAGTTTGTGGTGGAACCATTGGCCAGATGGTTTGGTCCGGCGGAAGGCGCTTCGCGGGCGGCGCGTTTTGTCATTCTGGCCTCGGGTCTGACGCTTTTCCGCGATCTTTATCCCCTTCCGGCATTGACGGCTGACCTCGACGATTCAACGCGCCGCTGGCTGGCCGCGACATTCCAGTCTCTGGCAGAGTGAATGCTACCTATTGCACTAGGTAACATATCTATGCAGTATGCCGGGTATGGGATGTCTTGAAGGAAAAAACGCGCTTGTCACTGGCGGAGCGCGCGGGATTGGCGCCGCGATTGTGCGGAAATTGGCGATGGAAGGCGCGTATGTCGCCTTCAACTATCGGGGCAGCACAGAGGCGGCGGCGGCGCTTGTCGCCGAAGTGACAGCGGCTGGGGGCAGGGCCTTTGCCATTCAGGCCGATTCGGCCGACAGCGGCGATGTCGCGGAAATGCTGGCCCAATGCGATGCCGCCTTCGGCGAAGGACCCAGCATCGATATACTGATCAACAATGCCGGGGTGGGCAACGCGGGGCACGATATTTCGCTGAAGTCCGGGTCCGAGGCGCAGTTCGACGAGATGATGCGCGTCAATATGAAGGGCCCCTATGTGGTTACCCAGCAGGCGCTTTCCCGGCTGCGCAACAATGGCCGCATCGTCAATATCGGGTCGATATCGGGCAAGGTGTCGCAGCCCCAGAATGTTGGCTATGCGATGGGCAAGCGCGCCTTGCAGAGCCTGACCTTCTCCACCGCCACCGCCGTTGCCAGACGCGGCATCACCTGCAACCTCATTGCGCCGGGGGCCGTGGCGACGGATTTCATTACTGAACTGCGGGCCACCCCGGGTTTTGACGAAGGCGTGACCAAGAGCACGCCGATGGGCCGTCTGGGGCAACCGGATGACATTGCCGGGGCCGTGCTGATGTTGTGCCGCGAGGAAGCCCGCTGGGTCACCGGTAATATCATCGAAGCCTCCGGAGGCCTGGCGCTCTGATGAGCCTGATTACCGACACGCTGCGCGCGGTCATGGCGCTTGATCCTGCCCGGGTCGAGATCGATTTCGAGGGCAAGGACCACAGCTGGGGCGATATTGGCCGGGTTGTGGGGCAAATCGAAGCCGCGCTGGATAGCATGGGCCTGCCTGTCGAGGCGCGGGTTGGCGTTATGCTGCGCAACCGGCCGGGGCATATCGCCGCGATTGTCGCGGTGCTGTCGACCGATCGCTGCCTTGTGTCGCTCAACCCCATCCTGCCCGATGAAAAGCTCTTTGCCGATGTGGAAGGGCTGGGCCTGCCGGTAATCATCGCCGATGAGGGCGATGTCGCGCGGCCCGGCATTGCCGGGGCCTTCGCCCGCGCGGGTACGGCGGTGGTCGTTATCGGCGCCGGGCTCGAAGGGGTTCGGCTGCTGGAGGGGCGCGAGGCCCCTTCGTCCGCACCGGCGACCTCGCCGGGTGTCGCCATCGAAATGCTGACCAGCGGCACCACCGGGGCGCCCAAGCGCGTGCCGCTGAGCCGCGCGGCCTTCGACGCCAGCTTTGCCGGCTTTACCCGCTATGAGCGCGGGCGCGACTATGCCGATGCGCCCCGCCTGCGCTCCGGCGTGACGATGGTGGTCAACCCGCTGACGCATATCGGTGGGATTTATGGCTGCATCGGCGCGCTTCTGGCGGGGCGCAAAATCGCCCTGCTGGAGAAATTCTCGGTTGAAGGCTGGGTCGGCGCGGTCAGGCGCAATCGCCCCAAGGTCGCCCCCGCGGTCCCCTCGGCTGTGCGGATGCTGCTGGATGCCGATATCGATCCGGCGGATCTCTCCAGCCTGTCAGCGATGATTTGCGGCACAGCGCCGCTGTCCCCCGATCTGGTGGACGCTTTTTACGACAGGTTCGGCGTGCCGATTTGCGGGAATTATGGCGCGACGGAATTCGCCGGCGCTGTCGCAGGGTGGAGCGTCGATGATTTCCACGCCTTCTGGAAAGCCAAGCGCGGCGCGGTGGGCCGGGTTCACGCCAATATGGAGGCGCGCGTCGCCGATGCCGAAACCGGTGCGCTGTTGCCCCATGGCGAAGAAGGCTTGCTGGAACTGAAGGGTGAGCAGTTGGGCAATGGCGGGCAATGGTTGCGCACGACAGACCGCGCGGTGCTTGATGCCGACAATTTCCTGTTCATTCGCGGCAGGGCCGACAATGCGATCATTCGCGGGGGCTTCAAGGTCCATCCCGATGATGTCGTCAGGGCGCTGAACCTGCATCCGGCGATCCGCGAGGCGGCGGTGGCGGGCGTGCCGGATGAGCGGCTGGGGGCGGTACCGGCGGCGGCCATCATCCTGAAGGATGGGGCCGAGGCGCCCGCCATCGATGACATCAAGGCATTTCTCAAGTCCCGCCTTATCGCCTATCAGGTGCCGGTCCATTTCCGCTTTGTGGCGGATTTCCCGCGCACGCCCTCGATGAAGCCGTCGGCGCCCGGGTTGCAGGCGTTGTTTGCGGAGTAATCGCGCAGGCCTTTCTGCCTGCCACAGGGTGGTGAATGCGCAATGGTAACGTACAGCAGGGCACTGCGCCGGTTTTCAGGTTTTTTTGGATAGGAATTTTGCCATGACCAGTGAATTCGCAGGCCGCAGTGTGATCGTGACCGGGGCGGGGCGCGGCATTGGGCGTGGCATCGCCAAGGCCTTCGCCGCTGCCGGAGCAAAGGTGATGATCGGTGCCCGCACCCTCTCCTATGCCGAGGAAGCCTGCGCCGAGATCGCGGCCGAGGGCGGCAAGGCGGAGCTTTTCGGCATCGATGTCAAGCAGCGCACCGCCTGCGAGGCGCTGGTCCGCCATACCGCCGAACGCTTTGGAGGCATTGATATCGTCATCCACTGTGCGGCCGACATCGCCCATGGCGGGCTGGGAGCGGTCAGCGACGAGGCCATGGAGGCAGGCATCGCATCCACCGCCAAGGCGGCATGGTGGCTGCTGGAGGCGGCGCGGCCCTGGCTGGCGGCGGCGGAGGATGGTGGACGCTTCATCGCCATCGGTTCGGTCAATGGCGTTGCCACCACCGTGCCCAACATGACCGCCTATGGTATGGCAAAGGCCGCGCTGGACGCCTTTGTGCGCGGCGCGGCGCTGGACGTTGTGCGGGAGAACATCACGGTCAATGCGATATTGCCCGGCCTTATCGCCAGTGCCCGTGCAAAGGCAGTGCTGGGCGATGATGGCCTTGCCGCCTATGGGGCGACGGTTCCCGTTGGCCGGGCGGGCACACCGCTGGATATCGCCCACGCCTGCTTCTTTCTTGCCTCTCCCAAGGCCGGCTTTGTCACGGGTGCCAGCATCATTGTGGATGGCGGCGCGACCCTGGCTGGCAGCGGAGGCAGTAACGTGCTGCAGGATCGGCTCAAGGCGCAGGTCGGGCATTAGGCTGGAACGCTACCGCACCCAAGTGGGTTTATGCGCCGCTCGCGCGCTATCAGGATGATTGCAAGATGACGCAACCGCAGCAATTTCCCATCGCCCGTCAATCCGCCGGCTATGCGCCACTGCGCAGGCCCGGGTCGATCCGGCGCACAACCTCGATCGATTCCGAATGGCCGGAAGGTTATGGGCAGCCATGGGAGATGATCGGCAGGGCGCGCGATCTGTTGACGCCCTTTGAGCCCGGCGAGCCGGCGGTTCTGGCGACCGGGGGCTTTCGCATCCTTGCCTCGCCCATGCGCGAAATTCTGTCGATCGAGCTGGATTCGGAGCATCCGCGCGTTCAGGAACTGGTCGGCGTGCGCGCGGGTGGTGCAAGCCGGCTCGCGATTGCGTCGATCATGGATGATCTTAAGGGCACGCCGACATTCCAGCTGCTCGATGATTTCGCCGGGGCCAGCCTTGTCGCCGGCTGGATATGGTCGCGCTGGACGAATGACTGGATGACGAGCGTCAGCCGAACAGCGGCGGCATCCACCACCGGGCGCAAGGGCCAAATGGTCGATATATGCTCCGGCTTTGCCGAAGGGGCTACGTCCTTCAATCCGGATGGTACGACCGATCACACCATCCAGTCGAGTGCGGAGGTCGGACCGCTGGAGAACCCGGATGACCTGGCGAGCTGGCATTCCATGCCGTTCCAGCAAGGGCCTCGCAAGCGCCGCTCGCGCCGGATAGACTTTTGGCGGGAAGGCGGCCTGATCAAGGTCGATTGCGCGTTTCAGGACAGCGGCAGCAATCCCGATGGCGGGCGAACCGCCATTCATGAATACCGCGTTTTTGCCGAAATCGACGAGGCAAGCGGCGTCTTGGTTGCCTTGCAGGCCCTACCGTTGATCCTGCCCTATCGCGAGTGCCCGGGAGCCTCGGTAAAGGTATCGCGGATGGTGGGGCATGTGGTGGCGGATTTCCGCAATGACGTGCTCGAAACCCTGCCGGGAACCTTGGGATGCACCCATCTCAACGACGTGCTGCGCGGTTTGGCCGATGTGCCCGCGCTGGCAAGGCTGTTGCCCGCGGGCGACGCCTAGCCGAAGTATCCGGTCACTTCCCGCCACGCGGGATGGACCGGGTCGGGGGTGAGCGGGCCAGCGGTATTCGCATGGGCGGACAAGTCCCGGCGGCTCGCCTTGGTTGAATGGGCCTGGTTTTGAGTGGGCCCCGTTTGAATGGGCAATAGCGCCTGCGCGATGCGTGGGCCGATTTTGTCATTTCGCTGGAAACTCGGACCGAAACCACCAGCTGCGCGTCATCGCGGAGCCATCGCGCTTGTGCGGATGGCTGATCCCATTCACGCCGGGCGCCGGGATGGAGCGACTGTCGGGCCCAGCGCATGACCATAAAAAACTGGCCGGGAGCGAACTCCCGGCCAGCCAGTTTGCGGTTTGATCGTGTGTTGCGATCAGAACCTGGTCTTGACTTCGAAGGTCCACATGCGCGGGGCACCGACCGCATAGCCTTCCGCGCCCAGATCGAGCGTGGCGCCCGAACCCAGCAGGAAGAACTTGTTGGTCAGGTTGGTGACGCCAGCGGCCAGATCAAACTTTGAACCAAAAGCATGGTTCAGCTCGAGCCGCATATCCACCGTGGCATAGCCCGGGATGGTGTTGCCGCAAACGCCACCAGCGCAGATCGAGGTTGCCGGTGCGGTCATGCCGAACAGGCCCTGTGTCACCACACCCAACACGGTATTGAAGGGACTGGTGTAGTTGGTGGACTGATAGTTGTAGCTGGTCAGCCAGACCACCTCGCCGACGTTGTTG
The DNA here is from genome assembly GCA_903911985.1 of uncultured Sphingomonadales bacterium. Classification (GTDB taxonomy): domain Bacteria; phylum Pseudomonadota; class Alphaproteobacteria; order Sphingomonadales; family Sphingomonadaceae; genus Novosphingobium. The sequence goes on along the minus strand of CAIWFP010000303.1, from coordinate 3,532 downwards.
CCCAGCTCGGTGTGAACGCGAGTGCTCGCCTGTACCTTGTTCTTCGAGACGTAGGGCACATGGTTCGAAGTGAGGGGGTTCAACGCGCCTACGAGCGGGTCGTCCCAACGCGTGAACTTGGCATCGTTGTAAGACCACGAGGCCGACAGGTCGAGCCAGGCAGCGGGCCGGGCCCAGATGTCGGCGTCAAAGCCCTGATAGCGGGTCTTCGGCACGTTGATCGTCACAGTCTCCAGCTGGCCGCTGCCAACGGTGAGCGATGAGGTCTGCAGGCCGGTGTACGGATCGTAGAACAGCTCCATGTTGAAGCGAACCGGTACGTCCGAAATCCTGAACTTCGACTTCACACCCAGCGAGAAGTCATCAACCAGCTCGGGAGCGAACAGCGAGCCCTCCGACGAGGGGTTGAGACCGCCGCGCTTCCAGCCATGACGGTAGCCCGCATATACCATGGTGGCGTTGTCGATGTGATAGTCCGCGCCGATGTTATAGGTGCTGCCCTTGTAGGCGCCAGAGAAGGCCGTGATCGGGGTCTGGGGCGACAGGGGCTGGGTGTCGCCGACGGCATAAGCGGCGGCGGCGCCATACTGGGTCAGATCAACCCAAGTCTGGCGGAAACCGGCGGTGATGTTCAGCTTTTCGATCGGCGAATAGCTGCCCGTTGCGTAAACCGCCTTGCTAAGCACATCCGACGATTGGAAATTGACCGCATTCTGGAAGCCCGTGAAAAGACCTGAAAACGACGTCGAGAAGAAGTTGATGTCGTTAACACCATGCGGCTGTGAGGTTTTGTCATACATCGCGCCGATGGTGTAGCTCAGCTTGTGGTCCGACGTGTTGCCCTGCAGCTGAAGCTCGTCGGTGAACTGCTGGTTCTTCTGGGCCCGCCCAATGAGAGCTCCATCGATATAGACCCCATAGCTGTGCGGATTGCTGTCCTGATAGGCGTTCTGTAGCTGGGCCAGAATAGCACCGGCGGCGGGCACAACGACGTTCGTCGCACCGAGCGCGCTGGTCGCGACGTTGCCGTAGCCCGTCGAGTCGATGAAGCCGAAGATGTTCTTCAGCTTCAGGCCGTCCATCAGCTCAACCTTGGTGGTGTTGGCCAGAATGAAGTACTTCGAGGCCGGCTTGTAAAGGTTGACGTCGATATAGGCGCAATAGGTGCCGCAACGGGGCGAAATGACCGCTGTGGTGGTGCTGGTGCGTGCGAGGTTGAGGCCCGATGCCGTGCGGGTCTTGTCGACGAGGTAGGAGATCACCGTGGTGTTCTCAATGCCATCGGTCGGCTTTGCCAGCAACGAGGCGCGGAACTGCGTCGTATTGACGTTGTTAAAATTCTGCCCGCCGATCACGGCGCCCGAGGTGACGTCGGTCTGGGGGTCACCGGTCACGAAATCGGTTGCCGAGCTGTTCTCATAGCCGGTGCGCTGCCAATCAAAGGCGGCAAGGCGCAGAGCGAACTTCTCGCCCAGCGGCAGGTTGATGGCGCCCTCGATCTGGAAATCGTCATAGGTGCCGCCCTGAACGCGGACATAGCCTTCGGTCACGCCCAGCTTCGGTGCCTGCGGAACGACAACTACAGCACCGCCGGTCGTGTTACGGCCGAACAGCGTACCCTGCGGACCCTTCAGAACCTGAATGTTGCTGACGTCAAAAAACTGCGGCGGCGGGGCCGGCATCTGGAAGGTGGAGCTCATCGGCAGTTCGGCGAAATAGGTTTCAACCGAACCGGTAGCGGCACCATAGACCTGACCACGACCGCGGATCGAGAAAGTGGGCTGGCCAGGGTTACCCGAGTCGGCGGTGACCACGAGGCCGGTAGCCAGCCTAGGCAGATCCTGGGCAGAGGTAACCGAACGCTCGGTCAGGGCGTCCTGCGACAGCGCCGTGATCGAGATCGGCACGGACTGGAGCGTTTCTTCCTTACGGCGTGCGGTAACGACGATGTCGCCCGACAGGCCAGTGTTCGACGCGGCAGGGGCGGTTTCGGCAAATGCGGGGGCGGCGAATGTGCCCATCGCGGAAACGGCTACACAGCCGAGCAGAACGGATTTGATTTTCATATTTCCCTCTTCTTGAAGTGATTGAATTGAAGGCGCGGCTAGCGGCGGCTGGTTTGAGCGTCAACCTATGTAACTAAGTTAACCTTCTACTCGCACGGGGGGAGGCGTTGCAATAATAGCACTGAATGGCCTGATCTTGGCTCCCGCGATGAGGCCCTGTGTGAAAAGTATTATGTAATATCAATTATATGAAAAGGCGGTGTGGCGGCTGGCCAACAGAGTGTGGCTCTCGCGCAACAGGTTGTGTCAAACCGGTTGGGGGTGTTTCATTCGCGGCTTGGCGCGGAAAACAAAAACCCCGCCGGTTAGTGACCGGCGGGGTAGTTGGGGAGAACCCAGTACTGATCAGGCGGCGGCCAGTTCCCTGCGCCGGGCATCGACCTTTGGCTTGAGATTTGCGTGGGTGAACAGCTTGGCGGCATTGCCACCCAGCACCGCGACGATTTCATCGGTCGTGGCATCGGGGTGCTCGGCGATCATCCGGTCGACCACATCTTTCGAGTGGGGGAAGGTCCCTTCCGAGTGCGGATAGTCGGTAGCGAACAGCAGGGCCTCGATGCCAACGCCACGACGGGTGGCAAGCGAGCCGGTGTCGTTCTGCAGGGCGCAATGCACCTGATCACGGATGATCTGGCTCGGCAGACGGCTGAGCTTGGGATGGACAACCGGCGCATGGCCCGCATAGATTTCATCCATCCGCTCGGCCAGCCCCCAGAGCCAGCCGGCGCTATGCTCTGCAAACAGGATATGAGCGTTGGGATTGCGGTCGAGCACGCCGCCCGCCACCAGCTGGGCGATGATGTCCACCGCGTCGTTCATCTGGCGGGTGTAGTTGTACATGCCGCTGCCGGGGCCGCGCTTGGCGCGGATGGGGATGTCGCCGACGCCGGTGTGGAACACGATCGGAATGCTCTTTTCGGCGGCGAAGGCGAAGATCGGATCCCAGACGGGCTCGTTATAGTTGTCCATGCCTTCCCACAGGGTGAAGGCGGCGTAGCCCATGGCGGCGGTGCGCTTGCACTCCGCCAGAGCATCATCGAGATCGATGCAGGGAATCATGGCGGAGGGGATCAGCCGATCACGCAAGGGCTGACAGAAATCCCAGGCCCAATCGTTCCAGATCTTGCAGGACTCGACCTGACCTTCACGGTCCGGGATACGGGGCAGAAGCAGGCCCAGCGACGGAAATACCAGCTCGGCGTCAATCCCGTCCTTGTCCATGTCGGCGGCGCGCAGTTCCAGATCGCGCGATCCGCGGCGCTTGGTGTCAACCGCGCAGTCGCTGATGAAATTCTGGTCCTTGTCGGTGCAGGAGCGGTCGTCCTGCGGCCCGGCATCGCCCTGACCCGTCTTGTGGCTGTGGAAATCGAGCTTGACCTTCAGGGCGACATTATCGCCCATCATGGTCACCCGGTATTTCTCTTCAGCCGGGCCGGGGTACAACGCCCACTGCTGAAGATGCGCGG
>CAIWFP010000302.1 GCA_903911985.1 uncultured Sphingomonadales bacterium | reverse complement strand
TGAACATGGCGGACGCCAGTGGTCTTCCGCATGGGGGTGGTGATGGAGCGGGGATATGATGCCGGCTGAGCGAGCGCCCCGTTTGAAGGTGATGACGGTAGTCGGCACGAGGCCGGAGATTATTCGTCTGGCCCGCACCATCGCCAGGCTGGACGCCCATGCCGACCATACCCTGGTCCACACCGGCCAGAACTATGATTTCGAGCTTAATGAAATTTTCTTTCAGGATCTGGGCGTCAGGCGGCCAGACCATTTTCTGGATGCGGCGGGGGAGACTCCGACCGCGACCATCGCCAATGTGATTGTCGGCGTTGATGCGTTGCTGACCCATATCCGGCCCGATGCGATGCTGGTTCTGGGCGATACCAACAGCTGTCTGGCGGTGTTGCCGGCCAAGCGGCACAAGGTGCCCGTGTTCCACATGGAGGCGGGAAACCGGTGTTACGATCAGCGGGTGCCCGAGGAGATCAATCGGAAAATTGTCGACCATTCCTCGGATGTGAATTTGGCCTATTCGGATGTGGCCAAGGCCAATCTGCTGCGCGAAGGCCTGCCGCCGGATATGACGTTCAAGATCGGCAGCCCGATGTTCGAGGTGCTGACCCACCACCAAGGCGACATTGCCGCCTCGGATGTGCTGGGGCGTCTGGGGCTGGTGGAGGACGGGTATTTTCTCGTCAGCGCCCATCGCGAGGAAAATGTCGATGCGCCGGAGCGCCTGCGGATGCTGGCCGATTTGCTGGGTGATGTGGTGGCGGCCTATGGCCTGCCGGTGATATTTTCGGCCCATCCCCGCACGCGCAAGCGGCTGGAGGCCGCTGGTGTCACCTTTGATGCCAAGGTGCGGATGCTCAAGCCGCTGGGCTTCTTCGATTACAATCGCCTGCAGATCGGCGCGCGCGCGACCCTGTCCGACAGCGGCACAATCAGCGAGGAATCCTCCATCCTCAATTTCCCCGCGATCAATCTGCGGGAAACCCACGAGCGACAGGAAGCCGCGGAGGAGGGGGCGGTGATGATGACCGGTTTGAACCGTCAGCGGGTGCTGCAGGCTCTGGCCATCCTCGAAACCCAGCCGCGCGGGGGCGAGCGGTTGTTGCGCCTGGTTGGGGACTATGCGGTTCCCAACGTTTCCGAGAAGGTGTTGCGGTTCATTCACAGTTATACGGATTACGTAAACCGCGTGGTCTGGAAGCGTTACTAGGACCGCCGGCTTTGCGCCTGTTCTGATTGCCGACACTTTCCCGCCCTTGCGGACGTCCGGTGCCGTTCAGCTGCGGGATCTGGCGCGGGCTCTGGTGGGGGCCGGGCATGAGCTGGCCATCATCCTGCCATCACCCGATATGGCGGTGCCCTTTCACATCGAGGTGATCGACGGGGCGGAAGTGTTGCGCGTCCGAAGTCTGCGAACCAGCGATGTCGCCTACCTTCGCCGGGTTATCGGTGAGTGTTTGATGCCTCTATTGATGTGGCTTGGGCTCAGCCGAAGCCCCTGGGGCGGGCGAAGGTGGGATGGCGTGATCTGGTATTCACCCTCCATCTTCCATGGGCCATTGGTCAGCGCGATCAAGCGTTCGAGCCGCTGCCGAAGCTATCTCATCTTGCGGGACATCTTTCCGGAATGGGCCGCTGATATGGGGATTATGGGCCGGGGGGTGGCCTATAATATGCTGAGGGCGGTGGCGAGATACCAATATCGCGTGGCCGATGTGATTGGCGTGCAGGCGAGGGGCAACCTGCCCTATTTTGGCAATGACCCCAAATTTCGCGACAAAAAAATCGAGGTTCTGGAAAATTGGCTGGGACAGTGCCCGCACCGGAATTGCACCATCAACGTGGCTGAGTCGGTTCTGCGTGGGCGGAAAATATTCGTTTATGCGGGGAATATGGGGGTGGCGCAGGGGCTGGACATTTTCCTGAACGTGGCGATGCGGCTGCAATCGCGGACGGATATCGGGTTTTTGTTTGTCGGGCGGGGTAGTGAGGCCGCCCGGCTCGCGCGGGCGGCCGCGCAGCGCAATCTCGACAATATGCTGTTCCATGACGAGATCGATCCGGACGAAATTCCCGCCCTTTATGCCCAATGCGCGGTGGGGCTTGTCGCGCTCGACCCACGGCACCGGCTGCACAATATTCCGGGGAAGTTCCTCACCTATATGCAATGCGGCCTGCCGGTTCTGGCCAATGTCAACCGGGGCAACGATCTGGCCGATCTGATCAGGGACATTGGGGTTGGCAAAGTGGCGGAGGACGGCACCGTCGAGCAGATTGCCCGATTGGCGCTGGAATCTGTTGACGGCCCGGAACCGGGCGAGGGGCAGGGGCGGTGTTGCAAGGATCTGTTTTCGCGACAGTTTTCGGTGGAAGCCACCGCTGGTCAGATTGTCGCGGCGCTGGGCGGGCGTGCCGTGGGCGGGGTCGATACTGCTCGCGGGTGAGGGTGGCGTTCCGTTGTTCGGGAATTGGAACAACCAATGGGTCGCATATGGCGCGAGCGCCTCGGCTTTGCCGCTGAGGCCATTGGGAAATATTGGACTTCAGGGTAAATTTGTGTTAATTGGCGCGTCATCCCAAGCGGTTGCTTACGATCTGTAGGAGTGCGATTCGTGTTGAAACAGGTTGTGGGCGTATTCGCGGCTTTTGCGTTGGCTACTGTCACGCCGGCGGTTGCAAAGGTTGCCGCGGCTTCTGGCGAGTCTGTCTCCCAATGGGTTTGCGACGGCCAAGCCACCGAACTTGACGCCGATGGTCGTGTGACAAGTTCCGCGCAGGTTTGCCGAAAGAATCAGGTTGTGCCCAGGGATCAGCGCCTGTCGCATTTCGACAGCAAGTGGAGCTGTGGCACCGAGCATTCTGATGGCGTGACGGAGACGGTGTGCCGGCTGAGCCGCCCGGCGGTCGCTCTGGTACCCGCAGACACAGGTGTGGAACATGGCGGCGGCGTCCCCTTGCTTCTCCCCGCTCTCGGCGTGGCCGGTGTGGTGGGGGTTGTGGTTGCCGTATCGTCGCATAAGTCGGCGACTGTCAGCCCCTAGGTCGGGTAGGGCAGGCACGGCTATCGGTCGTCGGGCTATGGCTTGAGGCGCTTGCGGTTCCTGCCTCTCTGTTATTTTGGGTAGGGGCTTGGACGGTCCCATCGGGCAATGCCCGGGTATGTTCGTCTGCCGCCGCGACTCTCTACGCCACCCACCGTCCCAGATCGCCCTCTGGGCCTTGCGCAATGATATTGCCTGGGAGCAAGTGGCGGGGCTGAATTCGCCGCGCGGCATGGCTGTCAGGGCGAAAGCGCAATATGCCGCCGATAAGGCTTGTGGGCCGATGGCCGCGCGCCGGGATCAAAGCCTCGCGTCCGAGGCCTCCCGCGCGTTTGGGTTCAAGTGTCAATCGGCGTCCAAACGGGACCCACTATCGGCGTGCAAAAGGGGACC
>CAIWFP010000301.1 GCA_903911985.1 uncultured Sphingomonadales bacterium | reverse complement strand
TCTGGAGGTAAAGGCCCCCACTATCAGCCAGCTTGTAGACCTTATCACGCGGCTTGGCGTTGCGGATCGCCACATCAGTAAGCGCCATTCTCTCGGGCCTTTCGCCAGCCGAGGCCCCCATTTTGGGGGCCCCCACATTGAAGACTAGGCCAAAGGCCCCCATCAAGGCCCCCAGCCACGAGGGCTGCGGGCGAATGGCGGGAAATGCCTAGAGCCATTAAGGCTCATAATATGGGGGCTTTTTGGCGCTTGTAAAGACGCTGAGGCACAGTGAGGAATGGAGGGCTGGAGCGGGTAGCGGGAATCGAACCCGCATAGCCAGCTTGGAAGGCTGGTGCTTTACCACTAAGCTATACCCGCAAATCCCGGCCCCTTGGATGCACTTCGCATGGCGAGGCGCGAAATGGGACCTGATGCGGGAGCGCGCTTGCCACGAGGCGAGCCACCTCGTCAACTTGTCTCTTGCCGCAACGCCCACTCTGCGCGCCCCGGCCGGGCGCCCTGGCCGGGCCCTGGCCGTCAATGGCCGGGGAAGGCCATCAGCGCCTCGACCGCAAGGCCCTGCGCGCGCAGCCGGTCGGCTCCGCCCAGATCCGGCAGGTCGATGACGAACAGGGCATGCTCGATGCGCGCGCCCGCATGGCGCAGCAATTGGGTCGCTGCAACGGCGGTGCCGCCGGTGGCGATCAGGTCGTCGAGGATGACCACATGCTGGCCCGCGCGGATGGCGCCGGGGTCCACCTCCAGCGTGTCGGTGCCATATTCCAGCGCATAGTCCATCGCCAGCACCGGCACGGGCAGCTTGCCCGGCTTGCGCACGGGAATGAACGGCAGCGACAGTCTGGCCGCCACCGCCGCGCCGAAAATGAACCCGCGCGCTTCCATGCCGGCAATGGCCTCGGCGCCCGCGGCGTCAACCTGCTCGGCCAGCATGGCAACGCTGGCGGCAAAGCCCTCGCCATGGCCGATCAGCGTGGTGATGTCGCGAAACAGGATGCCCGGCTTGGGAAAATCGGGAATGGCGCGGATTAGGGCTTTCAAATCGTCACGGGTCATCGGGCATTCCTCAGGATTTGGCGTTGCGAGGGGGTGTTAGCCCCCCGGATGCGCAATGTCTTGCCGCAAGGTCCTGTGCCAAACAGTGCCCTGCGACACAACCGCCGCGTTGCGCGGGTTAAGGTCAGGGCCGGGCGCGCGGGCAGGTGATGAAACCGGCCACGCCCTTGGGTGGTCAGGGCCGTTGTGGCCCGGGCGGCAAGGCAGGCCAACCGCCACGCGGCATGTTTTCTCGCGAACTGTGTGGAAAATGGGGGCTTTGTGCCTTGTGGTGGGCGGGCGCGCTGGGTAATCGCTTTAGCGTGGCACACGGCTTTTCGGGCGGTGCGCTCTTGGTTGTCTCGCGCGCCCGCGCCTCGCGTTTTGGGCGCCCCTTCAGGGTCCGGAAAGCCTCAACCCGCATGTCTTTCACCATTCCCCTTATTGCCCCATCCATCCTCTCGGCGGATTTCGCCCGTCTGGGGGAGGAAATCCGCGCCATTGACGAAGCCGGGGCGGACTGGATCCATGTCGATGTGATGGACGGGCATTTCGTGCCGAACATCACCATCGGGCCGGCGGTGGTGAAGGCGCTGCGCCCCCATTCGGCCAAGCCGTTTGACGTGCATCTGATGATTTCGCCCGTGGACCAGTATCTGGAAGCCTTTGCCGAGGCCGGGGCCGATATCATCAGCTTTCACCCCGAGGCGGGTGCCCATCCGCACCGGACGGTGCAGGCCATTCGCGCGCTGGGCAAGAAGCCGGGCATCGTGCTGAACCCGGCGACCCCGGTCGAGGTGCTGGATTACCTGATCGGCGATATCGATCTGGTGCTGGTTATGAGCGTGAACCCCGGCTTCGGCGGGCAGCGGTTCATCGCCAGCCAGCTGGAAAAGATCGCCCGCATCCGCGCCATGATCACCGCCAGCGGGCGCGACATCAGGCTGGAGGTGGATGGCGGGGTTGATGCGGAAACCGCCCGTAGATGCGTGGCGGCGGGCGCCGATGTGCTGGTGGCGGGCACGGCCGCCTTTCGCGGCGGGGCGCCGGCCTATGCGGGCAATATCGCCGCGTTGAAGGGGCGGGACTAGGCCATGGCGGCAGCGGGCTTTGGCAGTGAAGGCGGCATGCCGTCCGGAGCCGATCCGCTGGCCGATCCCTTCGCGCCGGATGCCTTGGCAAACGCGACTTTTTCCGCGAGCGAGATAAAGACCATAGAGCCCGCCCGGGCACTGGCGCTGGCCGATTTCGGGCCGCCGTCGCTGGGCGTGGGCGAGCGGCTGACG
>CAIWFP010000300.1 GCA_903911985.1 uncultured Sphingomonadales bacterium | reverse complement strand
GGTCCCGAACCCATGCCACAATGCCCAGCAACAACAGCCGGACAAAACCCAAAGAAAACCAACCACCATTTTCCCGCCCCTACAATCGACGTGGCACCCAAGATATTAGACCTCCATCGCCAGCACTTTCCAATTTCGATTTTGCACGCGCAGAACGTTCCGGGTGCGCGAGGGGATAATCCCCTCGCATCTTCCCCTTCCCCCCTGCTACCCTGCCCTGATGGAAACCCCCTACCACCCCCCGGTGAAGCACTCGGTGGAGATCGCCGGGCACAAGACCTCGATCAGCCTGGAGCCGCTGTTCTGGCGGATGCTGCGCGAGGCGGCAGGGGCGGAAGGGGTGCCGGTCAACGCGCTGGTGGCGCGAATCGATGTGGAGCGGATTGCCGGGCCCACCCCGCCGGGTCTGGCCAGCGCCATCCGCATCTGGCTGGTCCTGCGCCAATCCGGCGCCACCCATAAAGCCCCTCCCCCGCCCGGGGTTTGAGCCGCCTATAGTTCAGCTTGCCTTTGCCCGCGCAATTTGGCCTTATGCGCCGGTCCCTTGCGGCAGCACCGGAGCGAACCTCATGCACAGCAAAGTAACCGCACTCATCCTCGGCGCCGCGGCGCTGGCGCTTACCGCCATTCCCGCCTCGGCCGAATCCCATGGCAAACACACCTACAAGGTCTGCCGCCATTCATCCGGCACCACTGGCCTTATCGCGGGTGGCGCTGGCGGCGCGCTGGTCGGCCATGCGCTGATCGGCGGGCCCATCGGCATAGCAGCAGGCGCGGTCGGCGGCGCCTTTGGCGGCCGCGCGGTTGACCGCAGGATGACCGCCAAAAAGCGCTGCCACTACGAAACCCGGTAAAGAGCCGGGATAGGGCGGGGGATAGGGCGGAACCTTAGTCCCCGCCCACCCGCTCGATATCGGCGCCAAGCAGGGCCAGCTTCTCCTCCAGCCGCTCATAGCCGCGATCGAGGTGATAGAGGCGGTGGACCTGCGTCTCCCCCTCGGCGGCAAGGCCGGCGATGACGAGGCTCATCGAGGCGCGCAGGTCCGTGGCCATCACCTCGGCCCCGGTCAGCTTCGGCACGCCATGGACGATGGCGGTGCGGCCTTTCGTCTCGATATGCGCGCCCATGCGGTTCAGCTCGGGCACATGCATATAGCGGTTCTCGAAGATGGTCTCGGTCAGCACGCTGGTGCCCTCGGCCCGCGTCAGCAGCGCCATCAGCTGCGCCTGCATGTCCGTCGCAAAGCCGGGATAGGGCGCGGTCGAGAGGGTCACGGGGCGAATCGGGCCATCGGCGGCGACAAACAGCCCGCCCGGGCGCGGCTCGACATGGGCACCGGCATCGCGCAGCGCCTGCACGGTCGCTTCCATCTCCGCGATACGCGCGCCGGTCAGCATCACCTCGCCGCCGGTAATCACCGCCGCGCAGGCATAGGATCCCGCCTCGATGCGGTCGGGCATGACCTGATAGGTGGCGCCATGCAGGCGGGGCACGCCGTGGATGGTAACGTCCGAGGTGCCAATCCCCTCGATCTGCGCGCCCATGGCCACCAGCAGATTGCACAGATCGACGATTTCTGGCTCGCGCGCGGCATTGTGCAGCGTGGTTTTGCCCTTGGCCAGAACGGCCGCCATCAGCGCGTTTTCCGTGGCGCCAACCGAGACCACCGGGAAGCTGTAGCGCCCGCCCGGCAAGCCGCCATCGGGCGCGCGGGCGCGCACATAACCCGCGGCCAGCTCGATCTCGGCGCCCAGAGCCTCCAGAACCTTGAGATGCAGGTCGATCGGGCGGTTGCCGATGGCGCAGCCACCGGGCAGTGACACGGTCGCCTCGCCCGCCCGCGCCAGCATCGGCCCCAGCACCAGAATCGAGGCGCGCATCTTGCGCACCAGCTCATAGGGGGCAACCGTGGAGGTGAGGCGGGTGGCGGTCAGGGTCATCACCCGGCCGAAATCCTCGGGGCGGGTGCCGGCAATCGCGGTGGAAACGCCGAACTGGTTCAACAGATGCTGAAACCCGTCCACATCCGCCAGACGCGGCAGATTGCGCAGCGTCAATGGCTCATCCGTCAGCAAAGCGCAGGGTAGCAGGGTGAGCGCCGAGTTCTTTGCGCCGGAAACCGGAACCGTGCCGGAAAGGCGGGCTGTGCCGCGAATGATGATCTTGTCCATCCTCGCGGTTTAGCCACTCTGGGCCCGCGCGCAAGTATGCCGGGTTTTCAACGCTTGCCCTGAATGCGAATTCAGGATTAACCCCTCGGCTTAATCCCGCTGTAACATTGCCCTGCAACAAGGTTGCCCCATGACAGACCAGATCAAGTTCAAGCCCGTGCGCAAGGCCGTGTTCCCCGTGGCAGGGCTCGGCACCCGCTTTTTGCCCGCCACCAAGGCCATCCCCAAGGAGATGCTGCCGATCATCGATCGCCCGCTGATCCAGTATGCGGTGGATGAGGCGCGCGAGGCGGGGATTGATCAGCTGATCTTCGTCACCGGCCGGGGCAAGACCGCCATCGTCGAACATTTCGACACCGCCTATGAGCTGGAAGACACCATGCGCGGGCGGGACAAATCGCTGGAGGCTCTGGAGCCGACGCGCATCCAGCCGGGCAATCTGGTCACCGTGCGCCAGCAGGTTCCGCTGGGGCTTGGCCATGCCATCTGGTGCGCGCGGGCCATCATCGGCGACGAGCCTTTCGCCATCTTCCTGCCCGACGAGCTGATGATCGGCCGAAGCGACGGAACTGGCGGCTGCATGAAGCAGATGGTTGAGGCCTATAATCAGGTGGGCGGCAATCTCATCAGCGTGCTGGAAGTGCCGCATGAGGAAGTCTCCTCCTATGGCGTGATCGACCCGGGCAAGAAGCTCGACGGCTTCGGCGGCGCCCTCACCGAGGTGAAGGGGCTGGTCGAAAAGCCAAGGCTGGAGGACGCTCCTTCCAACCTGATCATCTCCGGCCGCTATATCCTTCAACCCGAGGTGATGCGCGTGCTGGAAAATCAGGGCAAGGGCGCCGGCGGCGAAGTGCAACTGACCGACGCCATGGCCAGGATGATCGGCACCCAGCCGTTCCACGCCGTCACCTTCGCCGGGCGCCGCTATGATTGCGGCTCGAAAACCGGCTTTGTCGAGGCGACCCTCGCCCTCGCCCTCGAACGCCCGGACATGGCCGACGAGGTGCGCGCCATGGCGAAAAGGCTGCTGGGGGTCTAAACCTGCGCCTCTTGGCTGGCATCGCCGGTTTAGGCTTGCTGGTGGCGGCGGGCGTTGCTTTCGCCGCCCCTTCAGCCTCGGGGTCCTCGACCAATCCGGGCCAATGCCACTTCTCCAGCACGGTGAAAGACAGCGACCCCGCGGGAACCAATATCCGCGGCGGGCCGGGGCTCGGCTTCCCCATCCTTGGCAAATTGCCGCACATGCGCTTTGGCGAATTCGGGGTCGAGGGTGACCGCAACGATTTCGACGTAGTGGAACTGCGTAATGGCTGGGCCCGCATCACCAATGTCCAGAACTATTCCGATAACCACCCAGACCAGCGCCTCCCCTCAGGCTGGATCGCCAGCAATTTCCTGCTGTTCGACATTCAATGGGATTACGTTTTCGAGCGGCCAGATGCGAAATCGCGGATCGTGTTTACCGCATGGGTGGACAAGGATGGCATGCATAGCCTCCAAGGACGCCGCCCTTTCGAGTGTCAGGGCGACTGGGTACATCTGATGGTAGCAGGCCATGACAAAGTGGAGCGGCCAGCCTGGACCCGCAGCATCTGCGGCAATGCCTTCACCAGCTGCGATGGGCTACCCTATGATGGGCCTGACGACAGACACAATCTGCCCCATCACTGAGGCTTCGCCTCCGGCCCCAGTTGCGCCAGATAGGCGCGGGCATGGGTTGCCGCCTCGCTGTCCGGCGCCGCATCCACCACGGATTGCCAGCTTTTGCGCGCCGCCGCCTCGTGCCCGGCCAGTTCGGCGATAACCCCCGCCTCCAGCCCGATCTCGCCATCAGCCGGGGCCAGCCTTGCGGCGGTTTCAATCTGCGCCTGCGCCTCGGCCAGATGCCCCATGCGCCGCGACAGCGTTGCCGACAGCAGCCAGCCCAGCGCGTTTTCCGGCGCGGAGACGCGCGCGTCGGCCAATTCGCTTGCCGCCTCGTCCTCGCGATGCAGCGCCACCAGTGCGCGGGCGCGGTCTATCTCGATCTCGCCGGTCAGGGTTGCGACCCGGGCTGTGCGGGCGTCTTGCGCGGCGGTCTCCAGCGTCGCCAGCGCGTGGGGTGCATCATTGTCCGCCAGCGCGGCATTGCCCGCCATGGCACCCAGCCGCGCGCGCAAGGGGTGATCGTCCGCCGCCGCCGCATCGCGCCCGGCAAGGAAGGCGGCCTCGGCCTGTGCCCAGTTGCCGATATTGCTCAGCGCCGTGCCCAGACACAGCTGCGGCAGGGCGGAGGCCGCGCCACTGGTTTCGCGCAGCCAGAGATTGGCGGCATTCACCGTCGCATCGGGATCGGCCCCGGCGCCGGCAAGGCATTGGCCCAGACGCGAAGGCCCGGAAGCCGCGACATCAGCCGCGACCTGCTGGCGCGACCGGCGCGGGTTAGGGCCGGATGGCCGGTCGATCAGCGGCAGGTTCAGCGAGGGCGCCGCCCCGCCGGAAACCATCGGCCCCGATTGGGCGAGAATCAGCGGCAGGAGCATCAGGGGCATGGGCATGAGGCGGGTTCCGGATCAGGTGTCAGCGGTTAGGGTCGGGGCAAGAAGCGCCGAGACAGTGGCAAGCAGCAGGGCGATATCGGCCTCGCGACTAAGGCGATGGTCGCCATCCTTGATAAGAGTCACCTGAACATCGCCCGAACGCAAGGCGGCGGCGAGCCTTGTGGAGATTTCCCAGGGCACATCGGCATCGGCCTGACCATGGAGCAGGCGCACCGGACAATCGAGCGGGATTTCGGCCCCCAACAGCAATCGCCCCTGCCCATCGGCCCAGAAGCCGGGATGGGTCGGGTTGGGGTCCGGGCCATAGGGGTTGTCTTCCAGCACGATTTTCCCGCTGGCCAGCCGGGCCTTGTCATCATGGCCAAAGCCCCAGTCGGTAAAATCGGGCGCGGCGGCAATGCCGACCAGCGCGGCCAGCTTGCCCGGGCTTTTCGCCTCCAGAGCCAGGGCCACCAGCAGCATCAGCCAACCGCCCATCGAGCTGCCCACCAGCACGACCGGCCCGCTGCATCTCGCCGCGATCAGCGCCAGCACCTCGCCCTGCCAGCGGGTGAGCTTGCCCTCGGCGAACAGACCCTCACTCTGCCCGCATCCCGAATAATCGAGGCACAGGCAGGCATGCCCCCGCGCCCGCGCCCAATCGAACAGGGCCGTGGCCTTCGAACCCGCCATGTCGGACATATAGCCGGGCAGGAACACGATTGTCGGGCCATCTCCGGGGGTGAAGCGGTGGGCGATGGCCCGGGTGGTGCCATCGCTGTGGGTCACGGGCAGGAAGGCGATGTCGGAAAGCTGGGTCATCGGCGCCTTGTGCCCGAGGAGCCCCCGCTTCGTCACGCGGGAAAATGGGCCGGGGAAAATGGGCCTGACAGAGAAGTTGGCAAGGCGGGTTGAGGCGCGGCCTGTGGGCGGCTAAGGGCTTGGGCCATGTCTCAATTGCTCACCATCACCCTGCCCGACGGTTCCACGCGCGAAATGGCGCCTGGCCAAACCCCCGCCGATGTCGCCGCCGCGATCGGCCCCGGCCTTGCCAAGGCGGCGCTGGCCGCGCGCATCGATGGCGAGCTGGTCGATCTGACCCAGCCGTTCACGGGCGATTGCACCCTCGCGCTGGTCACGGCCAGGGACGAGGCCGATGCGCTCGACCTTGCCCGCCACGACTTCGCCCATGTGCTGGCCGAGGCGGTGCAGGCGCTGTTTCCGGGCACGCAGATCACCTTCGGCCCCAGCACGGACGACGGGTTTTACTACGACTTCGCGCCGAAGGATCGCCCCTTCACCGACGAGGACCTGCCCGCCATCGAGGCGCAAATGCGCAAGATCATCGCCGCCAACAAGCCCCTGCGCCGCGAGGTGGTCGAGCGTGACGCGCTGATCGCCCAGTGGGTTGCCGCGGGCGAAACCTTCAAGGCCGAATGGGCCGCCGAATTGCCCGAGGGCGAAGACCTCACCGTCTATCACAGCGGTGAAGACTGGTTCGACATGTGCCGCGGCCCCCACCTGCCCGCCACCGGCAAGCTGGATGCACAGGCCTTCAAGCTGACCCGCGTCTCGGGCGCTTACTGGCGCGGCGACCAGAAGAACGCCATGCTCAGCCGCGTCTATGGCACCGGCTGGCTCAACAAGAAGCAGCTCGACGCGCATTTGACCCG
>CAIWFP010000299.1 GCA_903911985.1 uncultured Sphingomonadales bacterium | reverse complement strand
GCCACTCGCATCGGGCACCAGCACGCTCATCCAGTAGATGTCGGTAAAGCCCAGCCAGTTGGTCGCGCCTTCATTCGTCACGGCCCCGGCGCTCTGCACATCCTTGTACTTGGGCTTGAAGCTCACCTTGCCGTCGAAGGCGCCAAAGGGCCCCGAGTGGATGTTCCAGCTATCGATGCTGGCGGTGCGATCGGTCCGGGTAATCAGCGCGAAAGGCGTCACATTGACCGGCGCCGCCCCCTTGTTCTCCAGCCCCTGCCGCACGGTGATCATGTAATCATCGTCGATGCTATAGGTCAGGGTGAAAATCTGCCCCGTCGGATTGGTCCAGCTCAGCGTCACCGGGCTCGCGGGCGTCAGCTTCGCCCCCACCGGCGCGGTCCACACCGTGCCCCCCTGCGGCAGCGCCACGCCAGCATCGGCGCCAACCCAGCCAGCCTGGGCGAACTGCTCGGCCAGCGTTCCGGCGGGCGAGAACAGCCGCACCGGCCCGCTGGTCTTGTCCACCGTGGCGCGATGGCGGTTGAGCGTCAGATCATCGACCACGCCCCCCACCAGATTGATCGAACCCGACAGCCCCGGCGCGGCAACCGCCACACGAGAAGCTGGTGCCAGCGCCGTCGCCAACTGGCGAACCTCGAGCGCCGCATCATTGGCATTGGTCAGCCCACCCTCGCGGGTCGGCTTCAACGTCGCGGGGTCAGCCGCCGCCGGTCCACTGCCACCACCCGGCAACGCCGCCAGCGAAGCACCCGAAGCGGATGCGCCAGAAGGCGCCACCGCGCCCGCATTGCCGCCAGCCCCAGCCCCAGCCGCCGTCGCAGCCGCCGTGGCCACAGGCTTTGGCTTATAGGCGTTGGGATAGAAATGCCGCATCGCCGCCTCCCAGCCGAACAGCAGGATGGAGGTGACCACCATCGCCAGGATCATGTTGCGCATGTTGAAGGAAGGCTGATTATTCACGACGTACCCTTGCTTTTCCCGATCCCCGGCACCCGATAAGCTGGCCAGACACCGCTTACCCGCGTCTAGGGCACCGGATCATAGCCGGTGCCGCCCCAGGGATGGCAGCGCAATAGACGCTTCAGGGCCAGCCAGCCACCCTTAATCGCACCATGCCGCTCCACCGCCTCTATGGCATAGGCCGAACAGGTGGGCAGATAGCGGCAATTGGCCCCCAACAGCCGCGACGGCCCGATTTGCCAGCCACGCACCATCAGGATGAGCAGACGTTTCACAGCGACCCGCCCGATGGCGCACCCGGTGGCGCGGCATCCGGCTTTCGCGGAGAAGCCCCCCGATCACCCCGGATTTTGCCCTTGCCGCCGCCTTTAGTTCTGGGGCCCCTCGGCGGATCGCCCTTGCCCGCCCGCGCCCGCTCAAAGGCGGCAATCAACTCGCCGCGCAACAGGGCAAAGTCGCGCTCCACCCCGCCCTCGCGGCCAATCAGCACATGATCGTGATGGGCAAGGCCATGCACCGGCAACACCTCGCGCAGCAAGGCGCGAAAGCGCCGCTTCATCCGGTTGCGCACCACGGCATTGCCGATTCGCTTGGTAACGGTAATACCGAAACGCAGCCCGGAATCGCCCTCGGGACCGCTATTATCCCGCGCAAGCAGCACAAAACCGGGCCGCGAGACCCGGATACCGCGATTGGCGGCGAGAAAATCGGAACGCCTGGAAAGTACCTTGGGCGACAGCACCCTGGGCGCCATCACCCGGGGTTCGGGCGCCGCACAGGGCGCCACCCCGCAACAGGACGAATCAGCCGCCAAAGGATCAATGGGGGAATTACCCCCCACGGGCCGATCCGCCTCTATATTCTCGATCAGGCCGAGAGCTTCTTGCGACCACGGGCGCGGCGGGCGGCCAGCACCTTGCGACCACCAACCGTGGCGGTGCGGGCACGAAAGCCGTGGCGGCGGGCGCGGACGAGCCGGCTGGGCTGAAAAGTGCGCTTCATCTCAAAAACCCCGAAACAGGCTCGCGCTTGGCGCAAAGCCGAAAACCCAAGCACCCGAAGGCGCAAAACCATAAACCCGCCGCAAGGCAGCAAGCGTGAAGCGGGGCCGATACGGGCACGCCGCCCCCAAGTCAAGGGATTCGGCGCCCGCCACGCGCCACCCCCCGGCCGGGCCAATGGCGCCCCGCTCCCCGGCCCGCTCCGCCACCTGCCCCCTGTTGCCAGCCGCCACTTTGCCGGTGATAAGGCCATCTTCCTCATCCGAAAGGACAAAGCTTGGTCGCCCTCGTCTCCACCGTCGCCTTTCAGGGGCTGGAGGCCCGCGCCGTCGAGGTGCAATGCCAGATCGCCGCAGGGCTACCCGCCTTCCACCTCGTCGGCCTGCCCGACAAGGCCGTGGGCGAAAGCCGCCAGCGGGTGCAGGCCGCCCTCGCCGCCATGGGCCTCGCCCTCCCCGCCAAACGCATCATCATCAACCTCTCGCCGGCCGATCTCCCCAAGGAAGGCGCCCATTTCGACCTCCCCATCGCCCTCGCCCTCTTGGCGGCCATGGAAATCGTCGACGCCGAAACCCTGTCCGAATTCGTCGCGCTGGGAGAACTCGCCCTCGATGGCCGCATCGCCCCCTGCCCCGGCGTCCTCCTCGCCGCCCTCCACGCGGGCGCGCAGGATAAAGGCCTCATCTGCCCCGCCGCCCAAGGCCCGGAGGCCAGCTGGGCGGGCGACATCCCCGTCCTCGCCGCCCCCGATCTCGTCCAGCTCCTCTCCCACCTCAAGGGCACCAGCCACCTCCCCACCCCCAAACCGGGCGAGGCCACCGCCCCCACCCAGGGCCCCGACCTCGCCCAGGTCAAAGGTCAGGAAACCGCCAAACGCGCCCTCGAAATCGCCGCCGCCGGTGGCCACAACCTGCTGATGGTCGGGCCTCCCGGCGCGGGCAAAAGCCTCCTCGCCGCCTGCCTTCCCGGCATCCTGCCCCCCCTCACCCCGCGCGAGGCGCTCGAAGTCTCGATGGTCGCCTCCATCGCTGCTACCCTCGAAGGCGGCCGCATCGCGCGCCAAAGGCCCTTCCGCAGCCCCCACCACTCCGCCTCCATGCCCGCCATGACCGGCGGCGGCGCCCGCATCCGCCCCGGCGAAGTCTCCCTCGCGCATCTGGGCGTCCTCTTCCTCGACGAACTCCCCGAATTCCAGCGCGCCGTCCTCGATTCGCTGCGCCAGCCGCTGGAGACCGGCGAAGTCTCCGTCGCCCGCGCCAACGCCCACGTCACCTTCCCGGCCCGCGTCCAGCTCATCGCCGCGATGAACCCCTGCCGCTGCGGGCATCTGGCCGATCCCATCCTCGCCTGCGCCAAAGTCCCCCGCTGCGGCGCCGACTACCAGTCCCGCCTCTCCGGCCCCCTGCTCGACCGCATAGACCTCCACGTGACAGTAGAACCCGTCCCCCCCCGCGACATGGCCACCACCACCGCGAGCGAAACCTCCGCCCAAGTCGCCCAGCGCATCGCCACCGCCCGAGCCCTGCAAACCCACCGCCTCGAAGGCACCCCCCACCGCACCAACGCCGAACTAAACGGCGAAGCCCTAGAGCGGTTCGCCACCCCCGACGACGCAGGCGCCAAACTCCTCCTCCAAGCCGCCGAAGCCATGAAACTGTCAGCCCGCGCCTACACCCGCACCCTCCGCGTAGCCCGCTCCATCGCCGACCTGGCCGGCGCCGAGACAATAACCCGCCCCCACATCGCCGAGGCGCTGAGCTATCGAAGGCAAGGGGTGGTTTGAAGGGAGAAAGGGAAAGGTGCGAGGGGGTTACCCCCTCGCGCTCCCATACCTG
The DNA here is from genome assembly GCA_903911985.1 of uncultured Sphingomonadales bacterium. Taxonomy (GTDB): domain Bacteria; phylum Pseudomonadota; class Alphaproteobacteria; order Sphingomonadales; family Sphingomonadaceae; genus Novosphingobium. The sequence continues at coordinate 112 of CAIWFP010000299.1, read as the reverse complement.
TCTGGGATTGTGTGGAACCCGGAAAGGCAGTGATCGGCGACGAAACGACGTTAGTCACCCTCAGGCGGATAATAGACGAATGCCTTGCCACGAGAAGAAGGATCCCAACCAG
>CAIWFP010000298.1 GCA_903911985.1 uncultured Sphingomonadales bacterium | reverse complement strand
GCCGATCATCCATCAGGATGTCGAGGCGATCAGCCATGCCGACAGCCCGGAGGATCTGGTGCGCAAGGGCCGCGACATTGAGCGGCGGGTGCTGGCGCAGGCGGTCTTGTGGCATCTGCAGGACCGTGTGCTGCCCAACGACCACAAGACGGTGGTGTTCGGCGATTAAGCCGGGGGGCCTGAAATTGCGGGTGACAGGGTGAGCCGCGCGTCTTATTGCCCCTGCCCCATGAGGCTGCTCCGCTCCTTCCTGCGCGATTGTCCCCGGCTGGCGATGCTGCTGCTGGCGGCGGCGCTGTGCATGAAGGCGCTGGTGCCCGCGGGTTTCATGGTCGAGACCCACTCCAGCGTCATCAGCGTGACCATCTGCGGCGATCGCGCGGGGGTAAATGCCAATCGGGCGGTTGCCGAGGCGATCCGCGACAAGCTGCCCATCCCGTTTGGCGATCGTCATGGCGCCGATCAGTCCTGCCCCTATGCCGGGCTTGCCATGGCTTCGCTGGGTGGGGCGGATGCGCCGCTGATGGTGCTGGCTCTGGCTTTTGCCCTGGCGCTGGCTTTCCTGCCGATGGGCCAGATGGCTTTGCGGCAGGCGGGGTGGTTGCGCCCGCCCCTGCGTGGGCCACCCGCGCCCTATAGCCTCGGCGCCTGATCGCCCGATCCTGCCGTTAGCCCCGGGTCCCCCGCGTTAGGCGGCGGCGTGGTGTGGCCGATGGCGCGAAACCCACCCCATTCCATGCTTCCGGCCCGCGATGGCATTTCCCCGCCTTGCCGCCGGATGCGACCATTCCAAAAGGTTCATCACTATGAAGTTCAGAGCATTTTCGGCCGCCGCCCCGCTTTTCCTCGGCGCGGCCATCGCCAGTTTGTTGTCCTCCACTGCGGCCCATGCCTGCGCTTGCGGTTGCGGGGTGTTCGATGTCGGCGCCGCCTCCATCATGCCCAGCAATTCCGACACAGGCCTCAGCGTCTGGCTGCGGTTCAACCCGATGGACCAGAACAGGAACTGGGAGGGTTCAAATCCCGCCTCCGCCGATGACAATGGCGACAAGCGCATCCAGACCAGTTTCTACACCATCGGCGGCCAGTATATGCTCAACCACAAATGGACGGTGATGGCCGAGCTGCCGGTCATCAGCCGCGCCCTCACCCGCATTGACGACGATGGCGGCGTGACCGGCACTTCGGGAAGCCTGTTCACCGGCCGCGTCACTTCGCTTGGCGATCTGGCGCTTACCGCCACCTACACGGGGCTTTCGGCCGATATGTCCACCGGGCTTGGGCTGGGGCTGAAACTGCCCACCGGCGATGCCACCGGCCCCAACGGCCCGGCCGGCGGCGCTCAGTTCGACCGCGACACCTTGCCGGGCACAGGCAGCAGCGATGTGATTTTCAGCGCCTATCACGTCGGCCATCTCGATGGGGCGGGCAGGCTCAGCTGGTTCGGTCAGGCGCGGTACCAGATCGCCTTTGCCACCCGCGATGGCTATCGGCCAGGCAACGAACTGGATGCGTCGCTCGGCGCCAGCTATGATCTCGGGGCGGCAGGGCCGATCACCAAGGTGGCGCCGGTGATGTCGCTGATCAACAGCCTGCGCGCCCACGATACCGGTGATAACGCCAGCCCGGCGAATACCGGCTATGAGCGGCTGCTGATCGCGCCGGGCGTGAATCTGCGGATGGGCAAGCTGCGGCTTTACGCGGATATAGAACTGCCGATCTATCAGCACGCCAATTCCGATGTTGTGCCGGGCCAGTCGGGGCAGCTGGTGGCGCCGCATTTGTTTAACGCGACGCTGTCTTACGATTTTTGAGGTTCGGAGGAAGAAGGGTTAGGTGCGAGGGGAGAGTTTTGCGTGCCGATTTGCCAATGCAAATCGGTTGGCCCTCGCACTCCATTTACCTGTCATTGTTGTGCCAAGGTTTCGTCGAAACGCAGCGCCGCAGGCATTTAAGCCGCCACGCGGCGGGGGGCCACGATGAGCGCAAAGCGCAACAAGGACAGGAACGGGGTTTGGGGCCTAAGGCCCCAAGAATCCTAGCTTTCTATCCTGATCCTTCACAATGTCTTGGAAATTCCCACAAACACCCCGCGCCGCTGGCCGAATGAAGGCGCGCCCACGCCAACCCCGGTGCCGTCGCGGATCTCATAAACCTTGTCGAACAGGTTCTCGACATCGAGGCGCACATCGAAGCCGCTGGTGCCGAAGCTGTGGCCGAGCGACAGGTTTGCCGTGGCATAGGAGGGCAGATGCGCGCCGTTGGGCACAGCTTCGCCCCCCGGCACATCCAGCATGCGGCGCAGCCCCGAGCCATAGATCAGATCGGCGCTGATCCGGCTGCCTGCCAGAGCGCCGTGGCTCCAGCGGTAGGACGCGCCCGCCGATCCGGTGAGGGTCTGGTTATGGTCGAGGTAGACATAATGCGTGGCGATATAGGCCAGTTCCGCCGCGCCGAAATTATACTGGTTGGAGACGATGCCGGTGGCTTGCGCCTTGTCGAGCGAGAGATTGCCATAGGCCGAAAAGCCCCGGTGGGCATAGTTCAGGCTGAGTTCCGCCCCCATGATCCGCCCGCGCGCGAAGTTGAACGGGGTGAGGATGATCGGCGCGCCAAACTGGCCTTCATCGAGCAGATGGGTGGAGCGCCGAAAATAGCCGTCCAGCCCCAGTGTGAGGCCAGGGGCCAGCTTTTGCTGAAAGCCGATGTCCCAGTAGTTTTCGCGCTGGGCATAGGCCGGGTCGGCGGTGCGAATGCTGGGCGTGGCCACCGTGCCATAAAGCCAGGTAATATTGCGGCTGGCCACCAGTTCGAAGGGGGCGGGCGCGAAATAGCGGGCATAGCCGGCATGGGCGGTAAACCCGCCGCCCGCTGTCCACACCATGTTCACGCGGGGAGAACGCTGGCGTTCGTGGCGGATGCCGTCGTTTTCGTCGAGCCGCGCGCCATAATTCAGCACGAGGCGGTTCGCCACCTGCCACTCGTCCTGAAGGTAAAGGCTGTAGGTGGTCTGGCTCACGCTATTGGTGGAGGCGAAGCTGACCGGTGGCCCGTTGACCGGCCCGCGCTGATAGCCCAGCACGGGATCGTAGATATCGCCGCTGGTGGGGAATACCTCGGTCTGTGTCCGGGTTTTCGAACGGTCGCGCTGGAGGAAGCCGCCGAAGCGCAGGGTGTGCGAGGTCCCAAACTTGTAGACTCCGTCAAGCTGCGCGCCAAAGGCTAGGTCGTGCTTACTGGCGGCCTGCGCCATGCCGTTGAACAGCAGTTCGCCCAGCACATCGGGGTGGTAATTCAGCGCCGAACTGCGGATGAACAGCGAGGTCTGCGCCGAAAAGGCCCCCGCGCTGTGCAACAGGCTGAGGGCACCAAAACCGGTGGCCTGCAGCTGCGTCTGGTTCAAATTCTCGCTGGCAAAGCTGGATATGCCATTCACCGCGATGGGATTGCCTTCGCGGTCGGGTTGGCTGCCTACCAGATCCGCTTGGTTCGGGATCTGGAAATGCTGGTTGGAAAAGCCGCCGGTAAAGGCGACGCGGTCACTGTCGCTGACAATATGGTCGATATAGCCGAAGGTGGAGAACTGGTCGGTCCTGTCGTGAATGGCTTTGGTGCTGCCGTTCACATTGTCGATGCCCAGCGCATTGTGCTTGTAATCGCCCGAGGCGAACCATGTGGTGGCACCAGAGCTGCCCGAGAGCTGCACGCTGGGCTCGATGGTCTGATGCGCGCCGCCATAGAGGCTGAGGGTTGTCGCGTCCTTCAGGCCGGATTTGGTGGTGATCTCGATAATCCCCGCCGTGCGCAGGCCATATTGCGCGGGCAGCGTGCCCGTCACGAGATCGAGCTTGTCGATCAGGCGGGGGCTGAGCGTTTGGCCGAACACCGCAATGCTTTCGGGCAGGATGACGCCGTTGAGGCGATATTGCACGCCATTGTGTTCGTCGCGCACATGGAACTGGCCGAACTGGTCCTGACTGACGCCGGGCAATTGCAGGATGATGTCGTTGATCGGCTGGTTATCGCTGCCCGGCAAATTCTGGATGGCGGCGTTGGAGAGCGAATAGGTGGAGGCGCCAAGGCTGGGCTTGATGCTCTCGCGCGCGGCATCGAGCCGGTGGGCGGTGACGACGATAGCGCCATCGGGTGCGGTGCTGTCGCTGTCCCCTGAGGCATTAGCTCCCGCATTCGCCCCCGTATTCGCCAACACCGGGGCGGCATGGGCCGAGGCCATGACCCACAGGGCGAGAATAGCAGGCAGGCGGCGCGAGACTGGCATGAAGCTTCCCTTGTGGCGTGGCGTGGAGCGGCGTGGAGCGGCGGCCCTGGCGGATGTGATAAGGTTACGTGTGAGAGGGTAGGCAAGGGGGTGGCCGCGTGAACCCTGTATGAACCGCAAGGCGGCGCTGCAAGTGCGAACAGCGAGCCGTTCCGCAGTTGCGACGAATCGCCTTCGCCGCCATCCGGATGGTGGCTTTCGTGGTGCGCGAGCGATCGTGAATTCGCCACCCCGGACCGCCCCGCAAGACACGCGGCATGGCGCTCTTTGCGTCGCGAGTTGCGATCCTGTCCCTCGCGGGCCATAGTGGATAAGGCTTGGGGCAGGAATGGCGGGAACCGGGCTGCCGATCGGTCACGATCAGCGCGGCTAGGTATAAGGGATGGGATTTCCGGGTGATCTTATTGGCTGGGTTCTTTGCCGCACAGGCCGCATTGGCCGTAACGTCCGACGCGCTCCCGTCATCCCTGCCACCGCAACCCTCTGTGCTCCCCCCCACGGCCCAGTCGGCTCCGGTATCGGTGTCTTTTCCTTCCAGCGCCGTGGCGGGGGTGGATGATCTGCTGACGGCCGAGGTGTGGTTGACGCAAAACCGGTTCGAGGACGCGCGGCGGCTGTTGCTGGCGCTGGAGAAGGCGCCCTCGACAGCGGCGGCGCGGGCCAATCAGGTGCAGTTCCTGCTCGGCCTGCTCGATATGCACGACGCGGCCTATGACAGCGCAATCCATCGCTTTCGCCGCATTCTGGTTTCGCAACCGGATATGGTCCGGGTGAGGCTGGAGATGGGCCGCGCCTATTTTCAGGCCGGGCGCTATGCCGATGCCGAGCACCAGTTCATGTATGCAAGGGCCGGCAATCTGCCGAAACCGGTGCGGGTCAATATCGATCGCTACCTGTCCCAGATCCGCCAGCGCAAGGCCTTCACCTGGGGTTTTTCGCTGGCCATGGCGCCCGATACCAACCTGAATGCCGGCCCGGCAATCGATGCGGTTACCCTCTATGGCCTGCCATTCCAGCTTTCCAAGGATGCCAAGGCCAATGGCGGTGTGGGGATGGTGCTGGATACCAACGCCGAATGGGCGCCCCGCCTGACACAGCGGCTGAAATGGCGGATTGGCGGCCAGCTTCACCGCACCCAGTACGGGGCCACCGGCTTCGACGACATGTCGGTCAGTGGTTATAGTGGCCCGCACCTCACGCTGCGGCGCTGGGATATCAACCTGCTCGGCAATATTGCCCGGCGCTGGTATGGCGACCGGAGCTATTCGCTAAGCTATGGCTCCAGCATGGATGCCACATATTATCTCACCGCGCGGCTTGGCGTGGGGGCGAGTGGCAGCCTGAGCCAGATCGACTATGACAAGAACCCGGGCCAGAGCGGGCTGGGGCGCAATGTCAGCCTGTTCTCCTTCTATACGCCCACCACCTCCAGCTATCTGCGCGGCGCCGTATCCCTTGGGCATCAGGATGCGCGCGATGCGGCCTTTGCCTTCAACAGCTGGCAATATGGCCTGAGCTATGTGCGCGAGTTTTCCGGTGGCATCACGCTGGGTCTGGCCCCGGCCTTCACGCTGATGGATTATGATGCCCCGCTATCGGGCTTTGGCAAAACCCGCCACGACAGGCAGTATACCGCGCAGGTCTCGCTGCTTGACCGGCGGCTGGCTTTTCGCGGAATGACCCCGCGCGTCGCCTATACCTACACCCGCAACGACAGCGATATCGCGCTCTATACCTTCAACCGCCACCGTTTCGAGATCGGGTTCACCAAGACCTTTTAGGCTGTTGGAAAATCAGCAGGGCGGAGGCGCCCCTCGGGTCCGTCACCAGCCCCGGCCAGAACCTCCGCCCGCAGCCGGGCGATCAGCGCGGGATCGGCGGTGAGCCGGGCCTCCTCCTCATCGAGTATGGCCAGAAAGGCGCGCTGCCGCCAACGGGTCCGCTCCGCGACTGTGATCTCGCTTTCGTCCTCCAGCGTGGACAGCAGGATATCGACCATCCGCTCGGCGCCGTTCAACCGACCCCACAAATAATCATTCTCGCGAAAGGCCCGGCTGAAAAAGGCGCCGAAATTGTAGAACTCCACCCCGGCCAGACAGGCCTGTGCGCCTCCCTCGCGAATGGCGGGGCAATCTTCCGGGCTGATGCGATCAACCTTGATGGGGTCGAATTCGGTGAGGCCCTGTCCGCGCAGCAAGGGCAGGGTGACGACATCGAAATAGGCAAATCCGAGATAGGCCAGCAGCACCACCCGCCGCAGGGGCTGTGGCATTTCCGCAAAGGCCCGGGCCATGATGCCATCGGCGACGCTATCGGCGGCGACCAGCTGGAGATGGCCGGCAATATGCGCCAGCACCGCGCCCGGCTGCTCAAACACCCTCTCGGCGACCCTGGCAAAGCCCGCGCCCAGTGCGCTCAGCCCATCGCGGTTGAAATAGAGCGACAGCGCGGCATAGACCGCGTCGCGCGCCGCGTCGCGCTGGGCATCGCTGACGCCGGGCAGTGGCTGCCATTCTCCCGCCAGCCGCCGCGCCACCAGCCGCAAGCGGCGAATGCGGTGCGAGACATCGTGCTGGCGCAAAAACTCGGCCGCCGCGGCTGACATCGGCCGCTTCCCGCCATCACGCGCGTCGTGGAGGCTGGCCAGCCCGCTGCTGGCGAGATGCCGCGCCAGCACATCATGGATCGCCTCCTCGCTAGCGGACGGCAGCACCTGTCGCAACAGCGCCGCCAGCGCCGCTATCACCCCGGACACCTTGGTCTGCGCATAGCCCTGCCAGGCATAGCCGGCCTGATTGGCCGCGCCCCAAAAAGCCTTCTCGCGCCAGCGCGCCAGCCGCTTTGTGGTCGGGTGGTCGAGAAACAGCGTGTGGCCGAACAGATGCTCCACCTGCTGCTCCACTTCGCCGCGCAAGGCATCGACGATTTCGCCCAGCCTTGCCATCTCGCGCGATTGGCGGGCCAGATCCTCCAGATTGTCGCGGATCGGCTGTTCGCGCGGAATGGCCGACAGCGCGCCGAACAGCACCGGGAAGAACCCCGGGAGCCTTCCAGAGGCGCTGCCGCTGACCGGCAGGTGCGGGCGCGGATCGATGTAGATCAGGCGGCGGTCCACCTCGCGCATCGCCGGCTTGCCGCTAATCGCGCCGATCGCCTCGGCGAAGGGCGCGTTGACCAGCACGGAGCCGTCGATCAGCACCGCGTTTTCGACATTGGCGCCCGGCGTGTTGGTCCGATCAGGCATGATCCGCGCCAGAAAGGCCTCGCGGCCCGGCCAGCTTTCCCCCAAACCAGCCTGCCCAGCCCCATCCTGCCCCCGGCCAGTTTGTCCCCGTGACGCCATCAGCCGGTCGATCTCGTCCACCCGCAGCGGTGGGAAGGCGCCGGGAAAGCTCGCCGTGGCGCGCGCGGCCAGCACCAGTTCCGGCAATGCCGCCAGTTCGCCGCCCCCCTTTGTGGGCGTGGGCGCGGAAAAGGCGATGGGCAGCCGATGCTCGGTTTCGGCGATGCGCGCCGGGCTGTGCACGGCAACGCTTTGCGGATGGCCGCCAAAATCGGTGGCGGTGACAAACAGGTCCATCGGATGGGCGGGCGGCAGCAGCGGGGCCTCTGGCGGGCTGGCGGCCATCACATCCAGCGCCTCGGCCAGCAGGCGCGAAAAGCCGATGCCGCCAAAGGGGGGCGAAAACCAGCGCGAGCGCACCAGCCGCGACAGCTTTGCGCGCACCTCCGCGCGGGCTTGCGGAGAAACGCTGGCGGTTACCACATTGCCGCGCCGGCCGAGCAGCAGCGCCACCAGCGGCACCGCCCAATATTTGACGAAGCGGGTGACCAGCCGCGCATCGGGATCGAGCAGCACATCGACATCCGCCCGCTCCAGCCACAGCTGGGTCAGCGGTTCCAGCGATTGGCCCGAATAGATGGCCTGCGCCAGAAATATGCCGTTGATGCCCCCGGCGCTGGCCCCGGCGATGATGTCGGGCAGCACCCGCAGGCGCAGCCCATGCTGCGCCTCGATTGTGCGCAGCAAATCCAGCCATACGGCTTCGCTGGCGCTACTCGGGGTTGTCCGGGCTGGGGTGGAATCGTGGAAGGCGCGGCTGGCGCGGGTCAGCTTCCACAGCTCCTTGGTGGCGCCGTGCATATAGACGGCAAGGCTGACACCGCCGTAGCAGACAAGCGCGATGCGGAGCTCTTTCTGGCGCATGCCGGGCAGGTTGGCAGATTTTACAGGCTTGCGCCACCGCTCCTTCGGGAGAGCGGGCCCGCCATTATGCCGCGTTCAGATCGCTTGACCCGCCGCCACCGCGCTGGCCCAGGCCCACTGAAAATTATAGCCGCCAAGCCAGCCCGTCACATCCACCGCCTCGCCAATCGCATAGAGGCCGGGGACGGATTTGGCTTCCATGGTTTTCGACGACAGCTCGGCGGTGGAAATGCCGCCCACGGTCACCTCCGCCTTGGCAAAGCCCTCGGTGCCGGTCGGGGTGAAGGGCCAGCCGGCCAAACGGGCCTCGATGGCGGCGAGAGCGCGGTCGGTGAGCGTGCCCAGTCCGCCCTCCGTGTTCAATTTTTCCGCCAGCGCCGTGGCCAGCCGTTCGGGCAGTGTCTCGCCCAGCACTTTGCGCAAAACTTTCGCCGGGCTCTCGCGCTTGGCGGCCAGCAACCAGCCGGTCTCGCGCCCGGGCAGGAAATTGATCGCGATCTGCCCGCCCGGCTGCCAATAGGAGGAGATCTGCAAAATCGCCGGGCCAGACAGGCCGCGATGGGTGAACAGGGCCGCCTCGCCAAAACCAACCTTCCCACAGCGCGCCACCACCGGCGTCGCCACGCCGGACAGTTCGCGGAACAGCGCCTCGTCGGCGCCCAGCGTCAGCGGCACCAGCGCCGGGCGCGGCTGCACCACCTTTAACCCGAAACGCCGCGCCAGATCATAGGCAAAGCCACTGGCGCCGAGCTTGGGGATGGAAGGCCCGCCGGTGGCGATGACCAGCGCCGGGGCACTAAAGCTCTGCCCACCGGCGTCCACATGAAACATTCCATCGGCATGGCCCACCTCGCCGATGGGCTTGTCACACAACACCCGCACCCCGCCCGCCGCGCATTCCTCCAGCAACATGGCGAGGATTTGCCTCGCCGAGCCATCGCAAAACAGCTGCCCCAGCGTTTTCTCGTGCCAGGCGATGCCGTGGCGCTCCACCAGTTCCAGAAAATCCTGCGGGGTGTAGCGGCTGAGCGCCGAGCGGGCGAAATGCGGATTTTTCGAGAGATAACGATCGGGTGCGGTGTGCAGATTGGTGAAGTTGCAGCGCCCCCCGCCGGATATCAGGATCTTTGCGCCCGGCTGTGGGGCATGGTCGAGCAGCAACACCCTCAGCCCGCGCTGCCCCGCAACGCCCGCGCACATCAACCCGGCCGCGCCCGCGCCCAGCACGATGGCGTCGAAAGGGGAGGGTGTCATAGGGAGGCCTCAAGCCGCGTCACGGCGCCTGAATTGCGAGAGGGCGGGCTTGGGGCGATGGTGTCCCGGCGTTGCGGAATGGGGCACAACCTCATGCGCGCATGGGGCTTTGCTGCGCAACATAGGCGGTTTGGGCCGGAGAGATGGGTTTTGACCGCGAGGCGGCGGGCGGATGCCGCTTTACGGGTCGCAACGCGAAAGCCGTGTGGATGGAACGGGCGAGGCAAGCCCCGCCCGTTCCGGGATCAATCATGCGGAGAGACGATCCTTCACCGCCTTGGCGGGAGTGAAAGCGATCTTCTTGGCAGCGGCGATCTGGATGGTGGCGCCGGTGGCGGGGTTGCGGCCCTCGCGTGCGGGGGTAGCCTTGACCTTGAATTTGCCAAAGCCGGTGAGGGACACTTCCTCGCCCTTGGCGGCGGCGGCGACGATGGTGGTGAACACGTCGTCGACCAGCTGGCGGGCATTGGCCTTGGTCAGCCCGTGGGCGGCGGCAAGGCTCTCGGCGAGATCGTTGTTGTTCATGGTGAATTCTGTCTCCTGAATGATCAACGCCGGCGCGGCGAGGCCAGATCCACTCTGCCCAAGCGCACCGGCGCTGACCATCCGTTACCGGGCCCTTGCACTCTTGGCCAGATCAGCGGGGCATCAAATTTGGGTCTAACGCAAGATTTGTCCCTCGGGAGGTGAAATATATGCCGTTTTCAGGGGATTCTACCCAATCATCCCCGGCGGGGGCGGGCCAGAGTCGCGGTGATCCGCTTGCGCACGCCCCCGTGGGTGCCCATCTCTTGTGCGGGGGCGCCAATGTGCCAATAGTGTCCACCGGGCCGAATCGGCGGCAAAGCGGGCGAAGATGCCGGGCCACAACAGCGGTCCGGAGCGGGCGGCGCCCCGGATGAACGCCATGCCGGGATGCGTGTGATTTTTGCGGAAGGGTGATTGAAGGCAATGCGTTTGAAGTTGATTGTGGCGGCGATGATCGCCGCGCTGGCGATGTCTCCGGCGGCGGCGCGTGTGGCTTCTCATGAGCTGAAGGCTCATCACCATAAGGCTCACGCCGACAAGCCCCCCGCCGACAAGCACCACGCCAGGCGCCATCCGGCAAAACCCCTTCACGCAAAGGCTCATCACGCGAAAGGCCGCCATGGCGCGGCCGCGCCGGTCGCGCGACGTCACCATGGCGCGGACGCGGCTGCGCCGGTCGCGCACAAGGGCCATCGCCATGCCAAGGGTGTAAAACCCAGCCTTGCTCCCGTACGCGGCCATCGCCCCCATGCGCGGCATGGTGCGCATCAGGCGGCTGG
>CAIWFP010000297.1 GCA_903911985.1 uncultured Sphingomonadales bacterium | reverse complement strand
GGTGCGGTAGAGGTCCTGATCCTGCCAGCGCGTGAGGATGCCCGGCTCCTTTTGCGGCAGGCCGGCCTTCATGGGGAAATCTGTCTTCGGCAGGAAGACGGTGTTTCGGTAATCTCGGGGTTCAGTCATGGCGTGAGCGCCTTAGCGGGGCGGGCGGATTAGCGCAAATGGGGAGGTTTGGCAGGGAGATTCAGACCAGCGGCAAGCCGCTGAGCAGGCGGCGGGCCTCGGCGCAATCGCGGTCCATCTGGGCGGTTAGGGCGTCGAGCGATTCGAACTTCGCCTCGGGCCGCAGGAAGTGGTGGAAGGCGACCTCGATCTCGGCCCCGTAAAGATCGCCGGAAAAGTCGAAGAAGAAGGGCTCCAGCAGCTCCTTGGGCGGATCGAACTGCGGCCGGATGCCGAGGTTGGCCGCGCCGGTCACCTGCCGCCCGCCGGGCAGCTTTCCCGTCACCGCATAGATGCCGTAACGCGGGCGCACATAGCCGCCGAGCGCGAGGTTGGCGGTGGGAAAGCCGATGGTGCGGCCCAGCTTGTCGCCATGTTGGACGAGGCCCCGAATGGCGAAGGGGCGGGTGAGCAGGCGGGCGGCCTCCTGACAATCGCCCTCGGCCAGAGCCTGACGGATGCGGCTGGAGGAGACGGGGTGGCTGCCATCGGCCACCGGGCCGACGGCGCGGGCGGCAAGGCCGACGGTTTCGCCCAGTTCGCGCAGGGTGGCGGCATTGCCGCCGCGGCCCTTGCCGAAGGTGAAATCCGCCCCGGTGACGACGCCTGCCGCGCCAAAGCGGCGGGCGATGACTTTGGTGACCCATTCGCACGCCGGGGTGGCGGCCATTTCGGCGTCGAAGTGAAACACCAGCATGGCATCTGCCCCGGCGGCGGCGAAGAGCTCCTCGCGCTGATCAAGGGTGGTGAGGCGGAAGGGCGGGGCGTCGGGCACGAAATGGCGCACGGGATGGGGATCGAAAGTGGCGACGATGGCCGGGCGGCCTTCGGCGCGGGCCCAGCTTATCGCTTCGCCCACCACAGCCTGATGGCCGAGGTGAAAGCCATCGAAATTGCCCAGCGCGATGATGGCGCCGCGCATTTCGGGCGGAATGGGTTGACGGGAATCGAGGCGAATCATGATGGGCCTGTCTATAGGTCGCGCGCGAGGGTGACGAAAGCGAAGCCGGGGGTGGCGCCTTGTGGCTCATGCTCTTCGCGGGCGATTTCGTGCCATTCCGGCCCGATGGCGGGCAGGGTGGTGTCGCCGGGGAATTCGGCGTGGACTTCGGTCAGTTCGATCCGCGTGGCGCGGGGCAGGGCGAGGGCGTAGATCTCCGCGCCGCCGACGATGGTTATTTCGGGGGTTGTTTCCGCATCGCCGGCCAGAGCCAGCGCGGCGTCCAGATCATGTGCCACCTCGGCGCCGGGAGCGGACCAGCCGGTGTCGCGCGTGAGGACGATGTGGCGGCGGCCGGGGAGCAGGCCGGGCAGCGATTCGAAGGTCTTGCGGCCCATCAGCATGGGGCGGCTCACCCCATCCTCGCCCATGGTGAGCGCCTTGAAATGCCTGAGGTCGGCCGGGATGTGCCACGGCAGGCGGCCGTCCACGCCGATAACGCGATTGGCGGCCATGGCGGCGATCAGCACGATTTGGCGCGTCATTGCCCGGTCAGCCGAGGGTTAGGCGGGTGACATGGCCCATCTTGCGACCCGGGCGGGATGCGGCCTTGCCATAGAGGTGGAGGTGGTTGGCGGGGTCGGAGAGGATTTTGTCCCAGTCTTCGGCGGCCCATTTACCGGTTTTGGGGCCGGTTTGGTCGGCCCCGATGATGTTGCGCATTTCCACGCCCTTCACGATCAGCGCCGTGTCGCCCAGCGGCAGGCCGCAGATGGCGCGGATGTGATTCTCGAACTGGCTGGTGATCGCGCCCTCGATGGTCCAGTGGCCGGAATTATGGACGCGGGGGGCGATCTCGTTGAACACCGGGCCGTCTTTGGTGGCGAAGAATTCGCAGGTGAGGACGCCGACATAGTCTAGCGCCTCGGCCACTTTTTGCGCCAGAGTGCGGGCCTCGGCCACTTGCGCGAGGACCTCTGGCGGGGCGGGGAGCGAGGAGCGCGCGAGGATGCCGCCCTCGTGCTCGTTGAGCGGGCTGTCCCAGAAGCGGATGTCGCCATTTGCCCCGTTTTTGGCGGCCCCTCGGGCGAGAATGACCGAGAATTCGGCCGAGAAGCGCACGAGGCCCTCGTAGATCAGCGGCTTGGCCGGCAGATCCAGCCCCGCCAGATCGACAGGGGAAGTGTCGCCCGAGGCGCCGAGGCGCCACTGGCCCTTGCCGTCGTAGCCGTCGCGCCGGGTTTTGAGAATGCCGGGGGCGCCGACCCGGGCGATGGCGGCGGCGAGATCTTCGGGCGACTCGGGGTTTGACAGATCTACGGGGGCGAAGGGGGCGGTGCGGCCGCCGAGAGTGGTGACGAAGGTCTTTTCGGTGAGGCGATCCTGCCCGGTTTCCAGCGCGCGGGGGTGGGGCAGGATCGGCGTGGCGCCCAGAGCGGCCAGCGGAGCCACCGGGACATTCTCGAACTCATAGGTGATGACCGCGCAATCGCTGGCGAAACGGGCCAGGGCATCGGTGTCTTCCCATGCGGCGCAGGTGAAGGCGGCGCAGACCTCGGCGGCGATGCTGTCGGGCTCTGGCGCGAAGATGTGGCAGCGATAGCCCAGCTGGGCCGCCGCCATGGCCAGCATGCGGCCCAGCTGGCCGCCGCCCAGAATGCCGATGGTTTCGCCGGGAGGAATCATGGGCGGGCGATCATGTGGGGGCCTGAAACCATTAAAGGGGCCTCTCGGCGACGGCGGCGCTTTGCGCGGCGCGATAGGCCTTGAGGCGTTCGGCAAGGGCGGGATCGGTGATGGCGAGGATGGCGGCGGCCAGCAGCCCGGCGTTGGTGGCGCCCGCCTCGCCAATGGCCAGCGTGCCCACGGGAATGCCCGCAGGCATCTGGACGATGGAGAGCAGGCTGTCCTGCCCCGACAGCGCCTTGGATTGCACCGGCACGCCGAGCACTGGCAGATGGGTCATGCTGGCAACCATGCCGGGCAGATGGGCGGCGCCGCCAGCCCCGGCGATGACCACCTTGAAGCCTTCATCGCCCGCGCCCTTGGCGAAGGAGACCAGCCGGTCCGGCGTGCGGTGGGCCGAGACGATGCGCGCGTCGTAAGCCACGCCCAGCTTGTCGAGCGCCTCGGCGGCCTTGCTCATCGTTGGCCAGTCGGACTGGCTGCCCATGACGATGGCAACGAGAGGAGCGGGCAAAGGCTGGGGCGTGGTCATCGGGTCAACGCTCCGAGAGGTAATAGCGGTCGGTCGCCGCGAGATTGGCGTCCAGTTCGTAGACGATCGGCTGGCCGGTGGGGATTTCGAGGCCGGTGATCTCCGCGTCGGAAATGCCCGAGAGGTGCTTGACCAGGGCGCGCAGGCTATTGCCGTGGGCGGCGACCAGCACGGTTTCGCCAGCCTTCAGCGCCGGGGCGATGGCGCTTTCGTAGAACGGGAGCACGCGGGCGATGGTGTCCTTGAGGCTCTCGGTATTGGGGATGGCGATGCCAGCATAGCGCGGGTCGGCCTTCAGGTCGAATTCGCTGCCGTCTTCCAGCACGGGGGGCGGGATGTCGAAGCTGCGGCGCCAGATCTTGACCTGATCCTCGCCATGTTTCGCCGCCGTCTCGGCCTTGTCCAGCCCGGTGAGGCCGCCATAGTGGCGCTCGTTCAGCCGCCAGTCCTTCACCTCGGGGATCCACAGGCGGCCCGAGGTTTCCAGCGCGAAATGCAGGGTGCGGATGGCGCGGGTTTGCAAGCTCGTGAAGGCGAGGGTGGGCAGGAGGCCCTTTTCGCGGAGCAAAGTGCCCGCCGCACGGGCCTCTTCCTCGCCCTTGGCGGTGAGATCCACATCCCACCAGCCGGTGAAGCGGTTTTCCAGATTCCACTGGCTTTGGCCGTGACGGACGAGAATGAGACGAGGCAAGGTGGCAGGCTCCCTTGATGAGGATGGGGTGTGGCGCCGCGCCAAATAGCTGAAGGCGCGACGCCATGGGCACTTCGCCCCTAGCTATTTGGCGCGGGTTTGGAAAGGGCGGCGGATTCTTCGCCGGGCGCGGGTTCTGGCGGGGCGGGCGGGGTTTGCGCGCGGGCCTGGGCCTTGCGGCGGCGCAGGTTCTCGCGCAGCTTTGCCGCAAGGCGCTCCTCCCGGGAGGTGGGCGCGGGACCATTGCTGCCGGGCGCGGGACGAATGGGGTCGGTCATGGGGGGCGGACTGTGGCGTGATATGCCGGAATGCTCAAGCCCCCGTGGGTGGACCCGCGCGGGATCGGGGGGTTGGAGCCGCCGCCGGGCGATGGGGTGATTGGGGGTTGGGGAAGGGCTGTGGAACCCGTCCATCCCCTTCGACCGGGGCAGATTGCGCCCCTGTTTCGGCCCTGTGGCGACAAGGTGTCGGCAACTCCGCTTGACAAGCAACCCCCTCCCGGACACTAGGCCGCGCCTGCCCGGGCCCTTCCCGACCTTCTGGTCGTGGGCGCGGGTTTGGGCGAATCGTGGTTGGCTGCTGTAGCTCAGTGGTAGAGCGCATCCTTGGTAAGGCTGAGGTCGGGAGTTCAATCCTCCCCAGCAGCACCACGATTACCCCCTTTCCTTACAACAGATTGGCTCTTGCGGATTTTTCCGCAGGGGTCGGGCTGTGCGCGGAAACTTCTCCGGCCCCACATCATTGACTGGATTGACTGGCGAATCGCGCGCGATGCCAAACTGGCGATTGCGCCGGGCCCGCCGAAGCGACATGATGGGCAAGGGCCGGAGCCGGGGCGATTTGTCCCGGCCCTGGGGCCGGACGCCGTGGTTGGGCCGCCACGGTGGAGGTCGGGTGCTTACCTAGCCCGTGACAGGAGCTTTACAGGATGACCGAGCGCTATTCGAAACTGGCCGTGGTGCTGCATTGGCTGATCGCCATCGGCATTTTCCTCAATCTCAAATCGGGCCTCGGCTTTGACGATCTGCCCAAGGATCAGGCGGCCGCCGCCTTTGCCTTTCACGAATCGATCGGGATCAGCGTGCTGGGGCTGGTGGTGTTGCGGGTGCTGTGGCGCATGGGTAATCCGCCGCCGGCGCCGCTTGCCAACCTCAAGCCGCTGGAGCGCCGGGTCTCGCTCGGCATTCACCACCTGCTCTATCTGCTGAGCGTGCTGATTCCGCTGTCGGGATGGTTGACGGCTTCGGCGCACAAGGATGCCGGTGGCCATGGCATGGTTTTGTTCAACAAAGTGCCCTGGTTCAATTTTCCCGGCTTTGGCGGGCTGGGTGACCCGGCGCGGCATCAGGCGCATGAATTGCTCGGCGCGGTGCATTCGGCCTGCGCATGGGTGATTATGGCGGCGCTGGTGCTGCATGTGGGCGGCGCGTTGAAGCACCAGTTCATCGACCGCGAGAAAATGCTCCAGCGCATGTGGTTTGGTCGCTGAGACCATGAGTGCCTCGCCCGCGCCTGCCCTGCGCATCAAGCTGCAGATCCTGTGCGGCGATGAAATCGCCATGGGGCCGGGCAAGGCCGAGCTGCTGGAGAACATCGACCGCGAGGGGTCGATTTCCGCTGCCGCCCGCGTGATGGATATGAGCTATCGCCGGGCGTGGCTGCTGGTGGATGTGATGAACCGCTGCTGGGCCGCGCCTCTGGTGGAAACACGCAGTGGCGGCGTGGCCCGGGGCGGCGGCGCGCGGCTGTCTGACGAGGGGCGGCAGGTGCTGGCGCTCTATCGCGCGTTGCAGGCCGAGGTGGGGGCCGCCCGCGAGGGCAAGGCTTGGGGGCAGTTGCAAGCCGCCGTGCTGGCCGGGCCCCGGGCGCATCAGCTGGGCTGAGCCGGGAGCGCCGGGGTGCCAGCCCGGCAATCAGGCGACATAGAGGCCAGCCGAACTACAGGCCAGTTGAACTACACGATTGCGCCAGCGAAATGGCCGGTGCAAGGAACCGACTTCAGGCAAATTTGACGTTGGAAAGGTTTCCCGATGACTGGCCCTATTTCCCCTAAACAGCGCGCCGATGGCAGGTTCGACAACAAGCTGGTGGTGTTGCTTGGCGGTAGCGGCTTTGTGGGCCGCCATCTGGCCGCCGAGCTGCTGGCGCGCGGGGCCCGGTTGCGGGTGGTGAGCCGCCATGTCGAGAAGGGCTATGCCATCAAGGCGCTGGGCAATCTGGGGCAGGTGCAATTCGCCCGCGCCGATGTTGCCAAGGGGGCGGATGGTTTGGCGCGGGTGATGGCTGGCGCCGACGCGGTGGTGAATCTGGTGGGCAGCTTTACCGGCGATCTTGATGCCGTGCAGGGGCGCGGGGCCGGGGTGGTGGCCGCCGCCGCGAAAGCCGCCGGGGCAAGCGCCTTCGTGCAGCTCTCGGCCATTGGCGCCGATGCCGCGTCCGGCGTGGCCTATGCCCGGAGCAAGGGGTTGGGCGAGGCGGCGGTGCGGGAAGCCTTCCCTGCCGCCACCATCCTGCGGCCCTCGATTGTCTTTGGGCCGGACGACAGCTTTATTGCGATGTTTGCCGGGCTGGTCTCGTCGCTGCCGGTGCTGCCGGTGTTTGGACCGGGGGCGAAGTTGCAGCCGGTGTTTGTGGATGATGTGGCGCTGGCTGTCGCCAACGCCCTGGCCGACCCGGGTGCGTTTGGCGGCAAGACTTTCGAGCTGGCCGGGCCGGAGGTGCTGACCATGCTGGAGCTGAACGAGCGTATTGCCAAGGCGGCGCATCGGACGCCCCTGCTGGCGCCCTTGCCGGATTTCGTCTCCGGGCTGATCGCCGCCTTCACCGGCTGGCTGCCGGGGGCGCCGATTACCGCCGCGCAGTGGAAGCTGCTGAAGGCGGGGAATGTCGCCAGTGGGACCCTGCCGGGGCTGGCGGAGCTGGGCGTGCGGGCGCGGCCGCTGGGGCTGTTTTTGAACCGCTGGCTCTTGCGGTTTCGCGAGCATGGGCGGTTTGGGGTGGTTTGAGGAAGGTTTCAGGCGGAATTGCGGCATTTGCGGGATTTAAGGGGATAGTCTTGGGGGTGGCGTTTAATATACCGGTTCCTCAAGAGGAACCGGTTGGCACCCCAAACCCCCATTACTGTCCTGCTCAGTGCTTATCTCTCGGCGTGGCGTCTTGCCGCGAAGGGGCTTTAATGCCTGCGGCGCGGAAGGGATTGCGCAAGGCTGAACCCTCAGGCCGACAATGACAGGAATGGGGTGCAGGGGACGAGTCCCCTGCGATTATGCTTTCATCTAAATCTTTTAGGCATTCACATCTGCATAATGCGCGGGCGGCTGGATGGTTTCCATGCGGTCGGTTAGCAGGGGGCGGAAGCTGGGGCGGCTTTTGAACACGGAATACCATTCGCGCGCCTGATCGTGGCCGGACCAGTCCACCCCGCCGAGGTAATCCACCACCGAGATTTGCGCGGCGGCGGCCAGGTCCGCCAGACTCATCGTCGGGCCGGCGAGCCAGGGGCGGTGGTCCACCAGATAGTCGATGTAATAGAGGTGATCGTGGGCCAGCCGCATGGTTTCGCGCAAGGCGCGCGAATCGGGGGACTGGTTCAGCACCAGCCGCTTTTTCATCCGCTCGTGCAGCAGGGGGGCGGTGACATCGGCGTAGAAATTCTCGTCGAACAGGGCGACGAGGCGGCGGATCTCGGCGCGCTGGAGGGCGTTGCCGGAGATCATCGGGGCGCGGGCCTCGGTCTCCTCCAGATATTCGCAGATCGCCCGGCTGTCGCACAGGGTGAGGGCGCGCCCGGAATCCGTGCGTTCCGGATCGTGCAGGACCGGGGTGCGTCCGGCGGGATTGAGCGCAAGGAAGGAGTCGCGCCCTTCCCACGGGTTTTCGCGGTTGAGTTCGAAGGGGATCCCCTTCTCGCCCATCAGCAGGCGCAGCTTGCGGCTGAAGGGGCACAGGGGGAATTGGTAAAGCTGCCACATGCTTGCGCATTGCCCCGGGCGGGGGTGTGAGTCCAGCCGCCCGGGGGGGAGGCCGGCGCGATTTGAGGTGGAAAACTGTCGGGGGCCTCAGGCTCGCGCGTCCGGCGGGGGGCGTGTCGGTGAGGCACAGGACGCTGTCGGGGCGGGCCAGAACCCACAGGCTGAGGCCGGCGGCGCGGGCGCGTTCCACGGCGAGGCTGGTGGGCAGCGAGATGGTGACCAGTGTGGTGGCGCCGGCGCGCACGGATTTTTCGACGATCTCGTAACTGCAGCGGGCGGTGGACAGGATGAAGCCGCCAGAGAGGGGATTGGGGCTGAGCGGCTGGCGGGCCCGGGCGGCGCCGCCGATGAGTTTGTCGAGCGCGTTGTGGCGGCCGACATCCTCGCGGATGCGGGTGATGGCGCCGGTTGCGTCGGCATGGGCGGCGGCGTGGGCGGCGCCGGTGGCCAGCCCCAAAACCTGCAGCGGGCGCAGGGCGGCCAGGGCGGTGAAGATCGCGGCGGGATCTATGGCAGTGTGGGGGGCAACCCGCGGCAGGGGGCGGGCGACGGCCTCCAGACTCTCGATGCCGCACAAGCCGCAGCTCGATTCGGCGACGCGGGTGCGGGTGCGTTCGGTAAGGGCAGCCGCGCCGGGGCCGGTTATGGTGGCGCGCAGGATCCAGCCTGCCTCGACCTCGGCGATGGCGATGTCGGTTATGGCGGCCGCATCGGGCGCGAGGCCCTCGGTTAGGGCAAAGCCGGTGGCGAAATCGGCGAGATCGGCGGGGGTGGCCATCATCACCGCATAGGCGATGCCGTTGAATTCCAGCGCGACAGGGGCCTCTGGCACGAGGATGCGCGGGGAGGGGCGCTGGCCGCCGCCGGGGAGATATTCCGTGGCGGGGATGGGGCAGGCGGGAGAGCCCGCCCCATCCGGCCGGTCGCTTGCCGGGGCCGGGAGGGGCGGGTTCATGCCTTGGCGCCTAGGCGACGCGGTGCAGCGCGCACAGCTTGTTGCCATCGGGATCGCGCAGATAGGCGAGGTAGAAGCCCATGGCGCCGCGCAGGCCCGGAGGATCCTCGCATGTGGTGCCGCCATTGGCGACGCCCGCCGCATGCCAGGCGTCGGCCTGTTCCGGGGTGGCGATGTTGAAGCCGAGCGTGCCGCCATTGGCGTGGGTGGCGGGTTGGCCGTCGATCGGCTTGGAGAGCAGCAGCAGGCCGCCATCATGCGCGTAGATCAGGCGGCCCATGGGGTCGACAAAGCCGGGGTTGGCGCCCAGCGCGCCGAGAACCGCGTCGTAGAATTTCTTCGACCGGTCGATATCATTGCTGCCAAGCATCACATGGCTGAACATGGATTGGGTCCTCTCTTTTTTGGGTGGCGAATAGTGTGAAGGGGTGTGGCAGTGGGGCGTTACAGCTTTGGCAGGGTGACGCCGCGCTGGCCCATGTATTTGCCCGCGCGGTCCGCATAGGAGACCTCGCAGGGCTCGTTGCCCTTCAGGAACAGGAACTGGCAGGCGCCCTCGTTGGCGTAGATTTTGGCAGGCAAGGGCGTGGTGTTGCTGAATTCCAGCGTGACATGGCCTTCCCAGCCGGGCTCCAGCGGGGTGACGTTCACGATGATGCCGCAGCG
>CAIWFP010000296.1 GCA_903911985.1 uncultured Sphingomonadales bacterium | reverse complement strand
TTTGCCTATACCGATCCGGTCGATGGTTCGGTGAGCCGCAATCAGGGCCTGCGCGTGCTGTTCGTCGGCGGCTCGCGGGTGGTGTTCCGCCTGTCGGGTACCGGCACCGAAGGGGCGACGCTGCGGGTATATCTCGAACGCTATGAGCCGGTGGGCGGCAGGCTGGATGCCGGGACGCCCGCTATGCTGGCCGACCTGATCGCGGCGGCGGAAAGCCTGGCCGGCATTGTCCGCCATACCGGTCGCACCGCGCCCGATGTGGTGACATGACCCAAAAGCCGGGCGCCAGCGTCACCGGGTCTGAAACCGGCTTTGCCGTGCGCGCGCCCTTGGCCTCGCAAGTGTGGCTATGCCTGTTTGATGCGAAGGAAGGCGAACAGCGCCTGCCCATGCAACGCGGCGGCGATGGCGTTTGGCACCTGACTGTGCCCGGAAACCTTGCAGGCGCGCGCTATGGCTATCGGGCCGATGGCGAATGGGCGCCATGGCACGGGCGCTGGTTTGATGCCGCCAAGCTGCTGGTCGACCCCTATGCGATTGAACTGGACCGGCGCTTTGTCCAGCACCCCTCCCTTGCCGAGCATGGGGTGGACACCGCGATGCTGGTTCCCCGCGCCATCGTGCAGCCTGCCCTTGCCGAGGTGCCGCGCGAGGCGCCGGGGTTCGCGCCCGGCGGGCTGATCTATGAGCTGAACGTGCGGGGTTTCACGCTGCTGCACCCCGATGTGCCCGAGCCGCAACGCGGCACGATTGCGGCCCTCGCCCACCCCTCGATCATCGCGCATCTGCAAAAGCTGCGGGTCAGCGCGGTGGAGCTGATGCCGATCGTCGCCTGGATAGACGAGCGACATCTACCGCCGCTCGGCCTTGTCAACGCCTGGGGTTATAATCCGGTGGCGCCCATGGCGCTGGATCCCGGCATCTGCCCCGGCGGCGTGGCCGAACTGCGCGCGGCGGTGGCGGCGCTGCACGCGGCGGGCATCGGCGTCATCCTCGATATCGTGCTCAACCACACCGGCGAGAGCGATATTCACGGCGGCGTGCTCGCCTTGCGCGGGTTGGATAATGCCGCCTATGCCCATGCTGGCGATGGCCGGCTGATCAACGACACCGGTTGCGGCAATACGCTGGATTTCGCCGACCCCCATGTGCGGAAACTGGCACTGGCCACGCTGCGCCATTTCGTCGCCCATGCCGGGGTGGATGGCTTCCGCTTTGATCTGGCACCGGTGCTGGCGCGGGGGCCGGGTTTCTCCCCCGATGCGCCGATCTTCGCCGAAATAGCCGCGGACCCCTTGCTGGCCGACCGGGTGATGATCGCCGAGCCCTGGGACATTGGCCCGGGCGGCTATCAGCTGGGGCGCTTTCCGCCGAACTGGCTGGAATGGAACGACCGTTTCCGCGACGATGTCCGCCGGTTCTGGCGTGGTGAGGGCGAGGAGGGCATTGGCACTCTGGCCACCCGCCTTGCGGGCAGCGCCGACATCTTTGGCGAGCAGGCCTGCCGCAGCGTCAATTTCCTCGCCGCCCATGATGGCTTCACCCTGGCGGATACCGTGGCCTATGCCCACCGCCACAATCTGGCCAATGGCGAGGATAATCGCGACGGCCATGGCGAGAACCATAGCTGGAACTGCGGCATCGAGGGGCCGACGGATGATGCCCAGGTGCTGGCCCGCCGCGCGGGTGACATAAGGGCGCTGCTGGGCACGCTGTTTGCCTCCACGGGCACGATCCTGCTCACCGCCGGCGACGAATTTGGCCGCAGCCAGCAGGGCAACAACAACGCCTATTGTCAGGATAGCACCATCGGCTGGGTGGACTGGGCGGGGCGCGATACCGCGCTGGAGGATTATGTCGCCGATCTGGCCGCGCGGCGGGCAGAGCAGGGCGGTGCCGCATCCTTCGCCCAGTTTCCCCGCGCCGGGGCCTGGGCACGCGGCGATGGCGCGATGATGGAAGTTTCCGATTGGGAAGATCCGGAGAATGGCACGCTGGCCTACCGTTCGCTGGAGGCGCTGCGGCCACGGGTTTTTTGTATCGACCGGCCTGCGCGGCACGCGCGGCTGGGGGCGGCGGGCTAGCCCCGCGCGGGCTTGGCCCAAATCCGCCCAAATGGGGCAGTGGCATGGGCTTGGGGGCTGTGCGTCTGCCAGCTTTATTTTCCGTTCACCAATAAGGGAAACCCCGTTGGAAAGCATTTCTGGCACTTGGGGAGACATGCGGTGCGTGCCTCGGTGTCGCGCGCTGCCAACCCCTTGAAAGGACCACGGATGAAATCCTTCCGTTCGTTTGCCGCATGCCGCCAGAATATCATGGGCCCGCTTGCTCTGGGCGCCCTCGCGCTGGCGATTTCCGCCGCGCCGCTGTTTGCCCATCCGGCTCTGGCGGGCTCCTCGGCGCAGGATTACGCCGCGCGTTATGGCGTCGGTTCCAGTGGCGATGTCGGCGCGATGATGTCGGACCCGCGCGCGCAGGCCGCGCTGCAGAAATATGCCCCGCAGGTGGCCTCGGACCCCAAGCAGATGCAGGCCGTGCGCTCGATGAGCCCCAGCCAGCTGGAATCGCTCGCCCGCAGTTTTCTCCCCGCCGATCTGATCGCCCGGGCCGAGGCCAAGTTCGCCGGCCACGGCCGCTGAGCCTTCGCCCAAGGGCGCGCCGCGCCGTCAGCTTTCCCGGCGCATGGGGGGCTGACGGCGTTTTGCGTTTTGGCGGGGCCATCGCCGGGGCTGGCAAGGTGGGCGGTCGATGTGCATAGTGCGGGCATGAGCCGGCTCGCCCATCAGTCCTTGAGCGCCTTGCCCGGGTGGCAAGGGCAACCCGGGCGGGGAGGGCGGCTAGGCGTGGGGGTGATCGTCGTGGCGCTGCATGTAGCAGTAGCAAGGTTTCTGATGGGTCCATTTGCGTTCCCGGATTTTCCTGATTGCATTTTGGTCCAACGCCCGATTCGGACAATTACCTTTGATGTCCCTTTGACGCGCCCCACCCCCCATAAACATCCGGGCGGTGGTCATTCGGCTAACTCACTGCAGCCATCCCAACCGCTCGATGCGCCGCCCATCACCCTCACCGCCCAGCCGCTGATTTCGGCGGGCGGGGATGGAGTGACGTCGGACGCTGGCGCGACCGGCGCCGGGACCGGAAAAGGCACCGGCAACGGCGCCGGCCAAGGCGCGGAAAAGCTCTCCGGCGAGATCCGCGCCAGCGATTACCCCGAGGCGAGCCGACCTTTACGCATCGGCGATTACGTCATCGTCGCCCTCACCGTGGGAACCGATGGCCGCGTGCAATCCTGCCGCATCCACCGCCCCAGCCGCGATACCCAAGCCGATGCCATCACCTGCAGCCTCGCGCGAGAACGCTTCCGCTTTCGCCCGGCCACCGATGCCGCAGGCCACGCGGTGGAGGCCGAATTCGGCTGGCGCCAGTCGTGGCACTATTGAGCCACGCCGCAATCGGCGCGTGGCGTCGGCTAATCCAGCACGCCTGACCCCTTCGGACCCTTCGCAAAGCGCGCGGATTGGTTTATGCCCCGAGAGCAAAGCCATCCACCGCCGAATCCGGGAGCTTCCCGGTTCGCGCGAGCCGAATTTGGGAGCCCTGAAACCCGTGTCCAGCATTCACCCCGTTCCCGCAGAGTGGGCCGAGAGGGCCTATGTCGATGCCGCTGGCTATGCGGAGAAGTACCGAGGCTCCATCGAGGAGCCGGAAAGCTTTTGGGCAGAGGAAAGCGCGCGCATCAGCTGGATCAAGCCCTGGACCGAACTCAACCGCTGCTCCTTTGACGAGGCGGATTTCGGCATCCGCTGGTTCGCCGATGGCACGCTGAACGTCTCGGCCAATTGCCTCGACCGCCATCTGGCCGAACGCGGCGATCAGATTGCCATCATCTGGGAGGGTGACGACGCCACCCGGCAGCGCCGCATCACCTATCGCGAGCTGCACGCCGAAGTGTGCCGCTTTGCCAATGTTCTGAAGAGCCTTGGCGTGGCGCGTGGCGACCGGGTCACGCTCTATCTGCCGATGATCCCCGAGGCGGCGATGGCCATGCTGGCCTGCACCCGCATTGGCGCGGTCCATTCCATCGTGTTCGGCGGCTTTTCGCCAGAGGCGCTGGCTGGCCGCATCGAGGATTGCGACAGCCGCGTGGTCATCACCGCCGATGGCGGCATGCGCGGCGGCAAGCTGGTCCCGCTCAAGGGCAATGTCGATGCCGCCATCGGCCACGCGCCGCATGTGGAAACGGTGCTGGTGATCCAGCATGCCGGCAATGAGGTGCCGATGCTGCCCGGGCGCGACCATTGGTGGCACGAACTGCGCGAGGATGCCTCCAGCGAGAGCACCCCTGAGGAAATGGGCGCGGAAGATCCGATGTTCATCCTCTACACCTCCGGCTCCACCGGCAAGCCCAAGGGCGTGCTGCATACCACCGGCGGCTATCTCACCTGGGCGGCGATGACGCACCACTATGTGTTCGATTACCGCCCCGGCGAGATCTACTGGTGCGCCGCCGATATCGGCTGGGTCACCGGGCACTCCTATGTCGTCTATGGCCCGCTGGCCAATGGCGCCACCACGGTGATGTTCGAGGGCGTGCCCAATTACCCCGATTTCAGCCGTTTCTGGCAGATCGTCGACCGGCATCAGGTGAACATCTTCTACGGCGCCCCCACGGCCCTGCGCGCGCTGATGCGCGAGGGCGATGTCTATGTGAAGGCCACCAGCCGCAAATCGCTGCGCCTGCTGGGCAGCGTGGGCGAGCCGATCAACCCCGAGGCGTGGGAATGGTATTGGCGGGTGGTGGGCGACGAACGCTGCCCTATCGTCGACACCTGGTGGCAGACGGAAACCGGCGGGGCGATGATTACCCCCTTGCCCGGCGCGCATGCGCTGAAACCCGGCTCGGCCTCCTTCCCGATGTTCGGCGTGGTGCCGCAACTGGTGGATGCCGAGGGAGCCGTGCTAACCGGCGCCGCCGAGGGCAACCTCTGCATCACCCAAAGCTGGCCCGGGCAAATGCGCGGGGTATGGGGCGACAAGGACCGCTTCTTCCAAACCTATTTCACCACCTATCCCGGCAAATATTTCACCGGCGATGGCTGCCGCCGCGACGAGGACGGCTATTACTGGATCACCGGCCGCGTCGACGACGTCATCAACGTCTCCGGTCACCGCA
>CAIWFP010000295.1 GCA_903911985.1 uncultured Sphingomonadales bacterium | reverse complement strand
GTCGGCATCGTCGGCTATACCGCGCAAAAGCCGATCGACATCAGAGGCTATTACGACCGGCGCTGGCTTCAGGCGCTAGGCAGCGCGCGTGAGGCTGGCTTTACCGACGGGGATCACATCGTTTCCATCCTGCGCTCAGGTAAGGCTGATATCGCTGCCTTCGCCGCCATCACGACCGGCAATGTCGCCACCGGATTGCGGCGCTCAGCCCTCATTCTCGTGCCCATCGGCACACTCGCCGGCATCGTGCTGGCATTGGCGGTGCTGCGTGTGGCCCGGCTGCAGCTGGCAATGCCCGCGGTCATCAAGATCGCGCTCAAACAGGGTGAATTCTATCTCGCATACCAGCCGGTAGTCGATCTGCGCTCAGGCCAATGGGTCGGGGCGGAGGCGCTGCTCAGATGGCGCCGGCCAAGCGGGGAGCTGGTGCGGCCCGATCTCTTCATCCCGGTGGCCGAGGAGGCGGGCCTGATTTCCCGCATCACGGAGCATGTCCTCGACCTGGTGGCCAAGGACGCGACCGGGCTGTTCGCCCGCTATCCCGGTTTCCATATCGCGATCAATCTGGCAGCGGCCGATTTGGAAAACCCGCGCACGCTGGACCTGCTCGCGCGGGTCGCCGAGCGCACCGGCGGGCGGGGTGAGAATTTTATCATCGAGGCGACGGAGCGTGGGTTCATCAAGGGCAGTGGCGCCCGCGCGATGCTGCGGGATATCCGCGCGACCGGCATGCGCGTCGCCATCGACGATTTCGGGACAGGCTATTCCAGCCTGTCTTATCTGCAGACCCTCGAAGTCGACTATCTCAAGATCGACAAATCGTTCGTCGATACGATCGGCGCCGACGCGGCGACCAGCCAAGTGGTGTCCCATATCGTGGAAATGGCGAAGAGCCTCAAGCTGGGCATGATCGCCGAGGGGGTGGAGACGGAGGCGCAGAGGGATTTCCTGCGCACGCGCGGCGTCCTTTATGCTCAAGGCTGGCTGTTTGCCAAGGCGATGCCGATGGAAGAGTTGCGGGCGGGACTGAGGGCCTCACTGGTGGCCTAGGCACCCGCCAGGCGGCACAGGAATTTCGTCCCGGCTTGAGGGTCGCTACGGCGTTTCCCGGCCAATCGCCAAGTTCTGATATTCACCCTCTCCTCGCATCTCCCATCTAGGGAGAGGGCTTTTCTGATTCATGTCCCTCTCCCTTGATGGGAGAGGCGAGGAGAGGGTGGATGTCGGGAGCAGCCCAACTATTACCGGCTTGCCGAGCCGTAGCGCAACGCGCGAAGGCTGGTGGGAGCGGCAGGACTTGAACCTGCAACCAGACCGTTATGAGCGGCCGGCTCTAACCAATTGAGCTACGCTCCCCCGCCGGCCCGAGGTTGTAGCCGATGATTCGGCCGGGGCCAAATATCGGTCCCCCGGGTCAACCGATGAACGCGGCCCAGACTTCAGTCGGCTGCCAGAGCCGATCAAGATCGGCGCGAATCCCCGCGTCCTCCATCCCCAGAACATCCCGGCGGTACCGATAGAGAAACGCTGACACACGGTAATTGGCGATGCAATGAACATGCACCGGCACGTCTTTCAACGTGGCCATTGTTTCGCAGAACCGGTCGAAATCCGCCGGCGTCGGGTTCTGGAAATCGACCGGGATGTGGATATAGCTCATGCCAAGCGCAGCGACGCTGGCGGCCTCGTCCGGCAGCGCCTTTTCGTGCGTGTGCAGGCCGAGATTGACGATGTGACGGACGCCCAACGCGCGGATATCGGCCAGTTGGCTTTCAGTCGGCTGGCCCGAGGTCGTCAACCGGGCGTCGAGGCGATGCCAGTTATAGATGTCTTCAGGGTCCGCCAT
>CAIWFP010000294.1 GCA_903911985.1 uncultured Sphingomonadales bacterium | reverse complement strand
ATTGAGGAAGCCTACGAAGTCGCGGATGCCATCGCCCGCGCGGATTTGGGATCCTTGCACGATGAATTGGGCGATCTGCTGCTGCAGGTGGTGTTTCATGCCCGCATTGCCGAAGAGAGCGGACACTTCACCTTTGCCGATGTAGCCCAAGCCATTTCCGAAAAGCTGACATCACGCCACCCCCATATTTTCACAACGGACCCGAGTAGGGTCGAGGACGCCCCGCGCGAGGTTCGTTGGGAGAGCCTGAAGGAGGCGGAGCGCGCCGCCAAGGGCGCGGAGAGCGCCATGGACGGTGTGGCACTGGCGCTCCCGGCGTTGATGCGCGCCGAAAAGTTGCAGAAGCGCGCCGCGCGGCAGGGGTTTGAGTGGCCGGATCCGACCGGGCCCGCCGCCAAGGTGGTCGAGGAAATGGACGAGTTGGCGGCGGCCGTCACCGCTGAAGAACAGGTCGACGAGGCGGGCGACCTGCTGTTCGCGGCGGTCAACTTGGTGCGCGCCTACGGGATTGCGCCAGAGGACGCCTTGCGCGCTGCCAATGCCAAATTCGAGCGGCGTTTTCGCGCCATGGAAGCCAAAGCGAAGGCGCGGGGCGATGTCTTCTCCGCTCTCGACCTGAATGAACAGGAAGCGCTGTGGCAGGCGGTAAAGCGGGACGAGCGATCCGAATAATCTTTGGAGTCGCTCGCCTGGGCTGGGGTCATACCACCGGCAATGTCGACGGCAGTTGCGCAAAGCGGCCTGCCTCGCGCGGAGTTAGACGAACCCTCACATGCCGCTCAGGCCCTGCCCCATCGCTCACACCCTCGGTATCAGCGATAACTTCACCATGGGCATAAAGCCAGGCAAGGCGCTGACCATCGCGGGCATCCAACCGGAACATGTATTCCTTGGCGTCCCCGGTCAACATCCGGCCGGCCACGGCCAGCAAGTCCGCACAGCCCTCCCCTGTCATGGCCGAGAGGGGAACAATCACCTCATCGGGGCGCGAATTGGCTGCCGCCAGCAGATCCTCGGCGCGTTCTGGCGCAAGCATATCCCATTTGTTCCACACCTCGATGATGGGTGCGCAGGGCTCGCCATCCTCGCCGCCGATTACGCCCAGATCGGCGAGAACAGCGAGAACCTGCGCCTTTTGCTGGTCGGAATCGGGGTTCGCAATGTCGCGCACATGGATGATCACGTCGGCTGCGGTCACCTCCTCCAGCGTGGCGCGAAACGCCGCCACCAGCTGCGTCGGAAGATCGGAGATGAAACCCACCGTATCCGACAGGATCGCCTTGTCCACGCCGGGCAGGCGAATGGCGCGCATGGTCGGGTCCAGCGTGGCAAACAGCAGATCCTGCGCCATAACATCGGCCCCGGTCAGCCGGTTGAACAGGGTGCTCTTGCCGGCATTGGTATAGCCCACGAGAGCGCAAACCGGCCACGGCGCTTTCTCGCGCCGATCGCGATGGAGCCCGCGCGTGCGGCGCACCTGCTCGAGTTCGCGGCGAATGCGGGCCATGCGGTCGCGGATCATCCGGCGGTCGGCCTCGATCTGGGTCTCACCCGGGCCGCCAAGAAAGCCGAAACCGCCGCGCTGGCGTTCAAGGTGGGTCCAGCTGCGCACGAGGCGGCCGGCCTGATAGTCCAGATGGGCTAGTTCCACCTGCAAGCGCCCCTCGGCGGTGACCGCCCGCTCGCCAAAGATTTCAAGGATGATGCCGGTCCGGTCGATAACCTTGCGGTGGAGTTTTTCCTCGAGATTGCGCTGCTGCACCGCCGACAGCGCGCCGTCGATGATGATCAGTTCGGCATCCTCCAGCGTGCAGGCGTTGAGGATATTGGTGATCTGCCCTTCGCCGAACAGCGTGCCGGGGCGCACCTCGCGGATGGGCAGCACAAAGCCGTCAGCCACCACCAAGCCTATGGCCAGCGCCAGCCCCTTGGCTTCTTCCAGTCTTGCCTCCGGGTCGGCGCCGATGTTGCGCCCGCGAATTTGCGGGCACACCACCAGCGCCCGCGTGCCGCGAGCTACCTCTTTGGGTTCATCAAAGGCGTTCAGGCGTCCAGATCCTCTTCACCATCCCATTCACCGGTCAGGTCAACATGGCCCAGCGGCTGAATGGTGGAGACGGCATGCTTATAGGCGAGTTGCACATAGCCCTCGCGCTCCAGCAACATGCAGAACAGATCGTAAGCGGCGATGCGCCCCTGCAGCATCACGCCATTGACGAGAAACATCGTCACCTGCACCCCGGCATTGCGGGTGCTGGCCAGGAACACATCCTGCAGCAGGCGGGTTTTCTTGGAGCCTTCGGCGCCGCTGACGAACTGGCGCACATCTATCGGCATGCTGGGCATGATGGTGGAAACGGCGTGTTTGTAAACCAGCTGGGTTTGCCCATCGCGGCGCAGCAGGATCGAGAAATTATCGAACCAGGTGACGATGCCCTGCAGCTTCACGCCCTTCACCAGAAACATGGTAACCGGGGTTTTGTGCTTGCGCAGCAGATTGAGGAACTGGTCCTGCAGGCTTTGCCCCTTGGCCGTGGATGGACCGGAAATTGGCGCTGGCGCAGCCGCCCTCGATTCAGGGGCGGGCTTGAATTCAGAAATTCCCTCGGCGGCCTCGGGAGATTCAGTTACCGCGCGGGGGCGGGCCGAAAGCGTACGTCCGGTCATGCGTGTCGCTCCTATTATTGGCGGCCGCTTATGCGGTCCGCAATCTGGTTGGCGAATCCTGATTCACCAACCGGTATCACCGCGCAGTGTAATATCTCGCAAGCGCAGCGTAAATCCTATTCTTTCGCGGGGTAGCCTTGCCCCCTCCCCTCATGCCTCTTCCCCCTCGTCTTCATGTCGCTCAACCATGCCGAGGAGCTTCAGCTTGCGGTGCAACGCTGACCGTTCCATGCCGATAAACGCTGCGGTTTTTGAGATATTGCCGGAAAAACGCCGGATCTGGACCCGCAGATATTCGCGCTCGAAGCTTTCCCGAGCCTCGCGCAGTGGCACGCCCATCAGCGCGGATGCCCCCATGTCGCCACTTGTCTGAGTAGCGACGATCTCTCCGGGCAGCATATCCGATTCAATGCGGCCGAGGCGGTCGCGCGGGGCAAGGATGATGGTGCGCTCCACCACATTGCGCAGCTGCCGCACATTCCCCGGCCACTCATAGGCCTGCAGCGCGGCCATCGCCTCCGCGCTGATCGCGGGCGGTGGCAGCCCGTGGTCGTTGGCATGGCGCGCAAAGAAATGGCTGACCAGCGGAGGAATATCCTCCCGGCGCTCGGCCAGCGAGGGCACCGCCACGGGCACCACATTGAGCCGATAAAACAGATCCTCGCGGAAACGCTTTTCCTCGATTTCCTTTTCCAGATTGCGCGAGGTGGACGACACCACTCGGACATCCACACGGATCTGCCGGTTGCCGCCGACCCGCACAAAGCTTTGTTCGGTGAGCACCCGCAGGATTCGCGCCTGCGAGGAAAGCGGCATATCGCCCACCTCGTCGAGATAGAGCGTGCCGCCGTTGGCCATTTCCAGCAATCCGGCGCGGATCAATTTGCCGTCCTGTTCCTCGCCGAACAATTCGTGCTCAAAGCGTTCCGGGGTGATGCGCGCGGTATTGACGGAAACGAAGGCGCTGGCGCTGCGCGGGCTCCAACTGTGCAGCAGCCGGGCCGCCACTTCCTTGCCCGCGCCGGATGCGCCGGTGATCAACAGGCGGCTACCGGTGTTGGCTACGCGCTTCAGCGTGGCTCGGACCTGATTGATCGCCGAGGAATTGCCGGTAAATTCGTCGCCCATCGGCGTGTCGAGCTTCAGCCGGGCGTTTTCGCGGCGCAGGCGTTCGGTTTCA
Source organism: uncultured Sphingomonadales bacterium (assembly GCA_903911985.1). Taxonomy (GTDB): domain Bacteria; phylum Pseudomonadota; class Alphaproteobacteria; order Sphingomonadales; family Sphingomonadaceae; genus Novosphingobium. The sequence continues at coordinate 2,171 of CAIWFP010000294.1, read as the reverse complement.
GTGGCGCGGCCGACCAGCAGCAGCAGCCGCTCCGCCTCGAAGGGCTTCTCGATGAAATCCATCGCCCCGCGCCCGATGGCGGAAACGGCGGTGTCGATATTGCCATGCCCGGAGAAAATGATGACCGGAAGATCGGGCTCGCGGGCCTTGATGGCGTCCAGCACCTCCAGCCCGTCCATCGGGCTGCCGTGCAGCCAGACATCGAGCAGGACAAGACTGGGGCGGCGTTCGTCAACGGCGGCCAGCGCGGCGCGGCTGTCACCGGCCGTGCGGCACTCGTAGCCCTCGTCGCTCAGCACACCGGCGACGAGATCGCGTATGTCCTTCTCGTCATCGACGATCAGGATATCGATGGCCATGGTGCCTCCTTGGTTGAAACGATACGGATTGAGATGTTGCAGGAGGATCCAGCCGTCATTCGGCCGCCTCCACTGCCCTGCGGCCAGCCAGTGGGTCGCGGGCAAAACGCATGCTTACTTGCGTTCCGCCATCGGCGTTGCCGCCAAAACCCATTTCGCCGCCATGTTCCTCGACGATTTTCTTGACGATCGCCAGACCGAGACCAGTGCCCTTCTCGCGCGTGGTGACATAGGGTTCGGTAATCCGCTCGCGATCCTTGGGAAGGCCTATGCCATTGTCGGCGATGGTAATCGTAACCGATGTCGCGGTGGCGCGCATGGTAACACCAATCTTGCCATAGCGGTCCAATGATTCCTGTTTTGCCTTGGTATCAATTGCTTCAATCGCATTTTTAAGCAAATTCGTCATTGCCTGACCAAATTGGTGGCGGTCGCAGGCAATGTGGCCGATGTCGCCATCGGCATTGAATTGGAACGCGATGTCGGTGCGCGCCACCTCTTGCAGGAACAGCGATTGCCGGGCCAGATCCACGGGATCCTCTCGCCGGAACACCGGCTTTGGCAGCCGCGCGAAGGAGGAGAACTCATCCACCATCTTGCGCAGATCACCAACCTGCCGAATGATCGTCTGGGTCAGTTCGACAAAAAGCTCCGGGTCTTGCGTTATCTGACGCAGATAGCGGCGGTTCAGCCGCTCGGTGGCCAGTTGAATGGGGGTCAGCGGATTTTTGATCTCGTGAGCGATGCGTCGCGCGACATCCGACCACGCCGCCTGCCGCTGATCGAGCAGCTGCCTTGTGATATCCTCGAAGGTGATCACATGGCCGCCGCGATCCGCCATCACCTTCACCGCCAGTGTCAACAATTCGCCCCCGCGATCGTGCTGAACGATGCCATCAGGCTGGGCCGCCGGCACCAGTGCCGCCAATTGCGGGGCGATTTCGGCCAGCGGCTTGCCCATCGGGCCGGTTCCGGAACTGCCCAGAAGGTTCTGCGCGGAACTGTTCATCAGGCGTACCGCCCCTGTCGCATCCAGCGAGATAACTCCCGCCGTCACGGATTCCAGCACTGCCTCGATAAAGGCGCGCCGCTCGTCGAGCTGGAGATTGGCGCCCACCAGCGCCCGGGTCTGCCGCTCGATCTGGGTGGTCATGCGGTTGAAGGCGCGCGTGAGCAGGCCAATTTCGTCCCCGCGATGGCGCCCTTCCACCCGCAGGGCATAGTTTCCGCTGCCCACACCCCTTGCGGCATCCACAAGGTCGTAAACAGGCTGAACCTGCCTGTCCGCCAGTCTCAGCGCAAACCACACCGATAGACCCACCAGCGCCAGCGAGGCGACAAACAGCGCCACGTTAAAGCGCAATTGCAGCAGCCGCGCCCTTTGCGTCAGCACCTGATAGGCGCGCACGATATTTTCGGCCCGCCGGCCCTGTGCCAAAGCCAGAAGGTCGGAGGTGCGGGCGGCGTAAAGATAGACTCGCGAATGGCGGTCGATGGGGGCCACCGCCTCGATGCGGTCGGCCTTGGCGTTGACGATGATCGGCGCGCCATCCTCGATGCGGTGCACCTCGTCGGCATTCACCCGCTCACGGCTGCCGTTTTTGGCCGGATCGACGATGGCCAGGGTGCGCAGCCGCCCGTCCGGCCCCATTTGCAATATGGCCACCTCGTCCAGCCCGCGCTGCAGCACCTGATAGGACAGGCTTTCGGCGAAGGGGCGACTGGCGACGGACGTCTGGCTGAGGATGAATTGCAGGTCGCTGGCCATGGCGATGGCCTGGTTCGAAACATCACGCTCGGTCTGTTCGTAAT
>CAIWFP010000293.1 GCA_903911985.1 uncultured Sphingomonadales bacterium | reverse complement strand
CCGATCTCTGGCCCGTCCGCTGAAGGCCGAACGCGCCGGTGGGGCCATCGCGCCAACGCATTCCGATGGTGGGCCCGCTTGAGCGATCCCGGTCCCGAAATTGCCCGCTCCGGTATGGCCAGTGCCGCCACGGCCAGCTCGGACAGTGGCAGCCAGCGCGATATCGTCGCCCTTGCCAAGGGCGGGCGAACCAATTTCTTCGGCTTCCTGCTGCGTCTTGCCGCACGCCTGCCGTTTCTGCTGATTGCCGGGCGCATGTATGGCGCCGATGCGTTGGGCCGCTTTGCCTATGCGCTGGTGATTGTGGAGCTGGTCGGGCAACTGTGCACGCTGGGGCAGAAGCGGGGGCTGGCCCAGCGCCTTTCCGCCGACAGCCGCCATGCCGCCAATATCATCGCCGATGGCATGCTGTTGACGGTGCTGATCGCGCTGCCGGCATCGCTGGTGCTGTATTTCTGGTCCGCGCCCATGTTCCCCAGCGGCACCTTCACCCAGATCGACCGCCTGCTGGCCGCCACCATCATCCCCAGCTCGCTCACCGATATCGCGCTGGCGGCGCTGGCCTATCGTTATGACATCGCCGCCACGGTGCGGGCGCGATCGGTGGTGGAACCGTGGAGCCTGTCGATCGCGGCGGGGGTGGTGTGGTTCATCGCGCCGCTGCGCTCCAGCGGGTTGTCCATCGCCTATATCGTTTCCATCTTCGCCTCGGCGGGCGCGGCGCTGCATCCGCTGTGGCGCTCCTACGGGCTTCCGCAAAACTGGCGCCCGCATCCGCTGATGATCGCGAAACTGGCGCTTTCCACCATGCCGCTGGCCGTGGCCGATGCGGTGGAATGGGGCACGCGCAAGCTCGACATCGCCATCCTCGGCCAATTCGCCAGCCCCAGCTCGGTGGGCGTCTATTATGTCGCGCAACAGGTCGCCAGCCTGCCGCAAAAGCTGAAAACCAGTTTTGAACCGATCCTCGGCCCCGTCATCACCCGCAATCTGAAAGAACGCAACTTCGCCGCCATCGCCCGGCAGGTATGTCAGGTCGGCTTCTGGATTACCGCCGCGCAGGCGGGCATCGCCATGGCGCTGGGCATCCCGGGCAAGGGCGTGCTGGGGCTGGTGGGCCCGCAATTCGTCGGCGGAGAGCTGGCGCTGGCCTTCCTGCTGGCGGCGGAAGTGGGCGCCGCGACCGCCGTGGTCAGCGAGGCCGCGCTGATCTACATCGCGCCGGTCAAGAACCTGCTCGTCTCGCTGTTCACCATCGGCCTGCAGGCCGCGCTCACCGTGGCGGGCATGGTGGTGGCCAATGGCTTCAAGTTCGATCAGCTCGATCGCGCCTCCTCGGCGGCCGGTGCCTTGCTGGTCACCCTGTGCATCGCCTCGCTGGTCAAATCATGGCTGTTGTCCAGCTATCTGGAAAAACGGATCACCAACTGGCGCTGGTCGTTGATCGGGGCGGCGGTGCCGGCGGCGATTGTCGGCTGGGCGGCCATGCGGTTCCTGCCCGAATGGGCCGAGATCACCTTTGGCATTCCGGCCATTCTGGGCGTCTATAGCTGGGTCATCTGGAACTTCGGCTTCGGGCCGGATGATAGGGTGCTGTTCCGCCGCGATCCCCATGCGGCGGTCAACAACGCGGCCGGGGCGTGATGATGGAGGCGCGAGGGTCCGCGCTGGTTCTGGCCGGGGCGGCGGCGACTTTGCTGATCGGTTATGCCGACACGCAAGGCCCGGGTGCCCGCATGATCGATCATCTGAGCGCACAGGCCAGCGCGGCGCTGACGGCTGCCGGGGCGGGCAGCGTCCATGCCAGCTTCACCGATGCCAATGGCTGGCCCACCCGTCACCCGGCGCTGTCTGGCGGAGCGGCACTGGATGATGCCGCCCGGGCCCAAGCCGCGCAGGTGGTGGCCAGCCTGCCGGGGGTGGGCGGCGTCCACTGGAACACGCCCGGCGCTCAGCGCCCCGGCAATGCCGGTGGGGCCTCGGCCGCGCTGCGCTGCCAGCAGACGGTGGAAGGCATTTTGCGCACCCGCACCATCCGCTTTGCCGATGCCAGCGCCGCCATTGATCCCGCCAGCCGCGAGGCGCTCGACGAGGTGGCCAATGCCCTGCGACCTTGCGTCGGCAGCGTGGTGGCCATCACCGGCCACACCGATGCGCGCGGCGACGAGGAGGCCAACCTCGCCCTCTCGCGCGAAAGGGCACTGGCGGTGCGCAACGCGCTGGCGGAGCGGGACATTGATCTGGCGGGCCTGCGCGCGCGCGGGGTCGGCTCCGCCCGGCCGGTGATGGGGCTGGACCCCGCCGACCCCGCCAATCGCCGGATCGAGTTTTCGGTAATCGCGCCCGCCAGTCTGGAACCGACGCCGGTTGATACGCCCGGAGCGGGTTGATGGCGGAGCGGGTTAATGGCGGTGCGGG
>CAIWFP010000292.1 GCA_903911985.1 uncultured Sphingomonadales bacterium | reverse complement strand
TTGCTCCTTCCTCAGTTTTCTGAGTTTTATACTGGCGTTCGGGTCGGCAGCGGAGATCATCGAAGGATGGATTGACTTTCCAGCCTCGAAAACTCGCACGTACAGTAACGAAATGCTGCTGATTTCGCGCGCATACCAAACGCATGGAAAGGGTCGGAGCTGGAATATCCAGACCATGCCGATCTGGTCGAACATCGACATCACCGAAGACGACTACAACTTCATGCAGAGCCATCGTGCGCCCGATGATCACGGCACCGATCCCGATGAAATTACAAGCAATGGCTATTTCTGCGCCAAAGTGACGATTCAGAAAGCCGGGGACGCGATTCGGGTAATGCATGCCGGAAACGGAAAATTGCCGAAGGGAACCATAATCCCATGCCCCGTCACTGTGGGCTAATGCTCAATAATCTGAATGCATTCGAGACAGCCCGAGTGCGAGCCAAATGACGGTAGGGCTTCCCCCCTCACAACGTCCAATCCGCCGCCTCGCCCAGTTCGCCCTTCAGGTCTGCCAGCGTGCCGCCCTTTTTCAGCAACCCGCGCAGGGCCTCGCCGCCCATGGCGAGGTATTCGCGGTGGGGCACGGCCAGCAGCACCATGTCGTATTTGCGCTTAAAGGCATCGGCCACCAGCGGAATGCCATATTCGTGGATGGCTTCCTCGGCGTCGGCATGGGCATCGTGCACGCGCACGCCGTGGCCAAGGCGGCCCAGCGCCGTCACCAGATCGGCGACCTTGCTGTTGCGCAGGTCCGGGATGTTTTCCTTGAAGGTGAGGCCCAGCACCAGCACGCTGCCGGGCTTCTTGCCGCGCTTGGCGTGCAGCTGCTGCGCCACCCAGCCGGCCATGCTGTCGTTGATGCCGCGCCCGGCGAGGATGACGCGGGGGTCCAGCCCCAGCTGCTCGGCGCGGTGCGAGAGGTAATAGGGGTCCACGCCAATGCAGTGCCCGCCGACAAGGCCGGGGCCGAACGGCAGGAAGTTCCATTTGGTGCGGGCGGCGGCCAGCACATCCCAGATGGAGATATCCATGGCGGAAAAGATCTGGGAGATCTCGTTCATGAAGGCGATGTTGATATCGCGCTGGGCGTTCTCGATCACCTTGGCGGCCTCGGCGGCCTTGATGCTGGCCGCGCGGAACACGCCGCCGCTGGTGATGCTGGCATAGAGCTGGGCCACACGCTCAAGGGTCTCCGGCGTTTGCCCCGAGACGACCTTGGTGATCTTATCGATGGTATGCTCGCGGTCGCCGGGGTTGATGCGCTCCGGGCTATAGCCGAGGAAGAAGTCGCGGCCGCACAGCAGGCCGGAATATTGCTCGAGGATGGGGGCGCAAATATCTTCGGTAACGCCGGGGTAGACGGTGCTTTCATAGACCACCACCGGGGTGCGCCCTTCCGCCACGGCGGCGGGCAGCATGGCGCCGATGGTGCGGCTGGCCGCCTCGACAATGCGCAGATCGGGGCGGTTGGCGCCATCGATGGGGGTGGGCACGGTGACGATGTAGAAATCGGCCGGGGGGCAGATGGCCGGATCGCTGGCCAGCGACAGGGTGCTGGCATCCAGACGGTCGCGGTCGATCTCGCCGGTACGGTCGTGGCCAGCTTCCAGCTCGGTGACGCGGCGCTGGTCGATATCCAGGCCAACCGTGGGGAATTTGCGCGCCAACGCCACCGCCAGCGGCAGGCCGACATAGCCAAGGCCCACCACGACCACCTTCTGGCCGAGGGCATCGGGCGCCATCTCGCGGGTGGAGAGCGGCATGGCACCGGTCGTCGCGACTTTGGGATGCATCGAGGTCAAGTGGGCCCCCTTGAGGTTGTGGCCAGACGCGCATGCGAAGGGCCAGGGCAATTCGAAACAGGTGGTCAAAACATCTGGCGCCAGCGATCCGTAAACCGCGATCATGGCGCCTTGGGCCGGGGTGTAGTCTCAGGGGCGTTATTTCGAGGTTAACGCGGGCCGAAGCTTTTGCATGGCCGATCCGCCGACCGGGGCACCTGTGGTGTGGCTTGTTAACCCATTTCCGTTAGCAATTGCGCCCATGAGCACGAACACTCCCTCTGTCGCCCCCCTCGGATCAACCCCTAGGCCGACCCGCATTCTGGTGATTTTCGGCACCCGCCCCGAGGCCATCAAACTGTTCCCGGTGGTGGCCGCGCTGAAGGCCGACCCGCGTTTCGAGGCGCGCGTCTGCGTTTCGGCGCAACACCGGGGAATGCTGGATCAGGTGCTGGAGATTGCCGGAATCACCCCCGATCACGACCTTGACCTGATGCGCCCGGATCAGAGCCTCGATTCGCTGACCGCCGCGCTTATCACCGGCCTTGGCAAGGTGATGGATATCGAAAAGCCCGATCGCGTTATGGTGCAGGGCGACACCGCCACCGCCATGGCCGGGGCCCTTGCCGCCTATTACCGCAAGATTCCGGTCGACCATGTCGAGGCCGGCCTGCGCAGCGGCAATATCTATCACCCCTGGCCCGAGGAGGTGAACCGCAAGATGATCGGCGCCATCGCCTCCCTGCATTTTGCCCCCACCACTACCTCTCAGGCCGCGCTGCTGCGCGAGAATGTCGATCCTGCCCGCGTGCATGTAACCGGCAACACGGTAATCGACGCGCTGCACTGGGTGGGGGATCGCATCAAGGCCAATCCGGCGCTGGCCAGCGGGCTGGCGGATCTGGAGGCCCGCTTTGCCGGCAAACGCATCATCGGCGTTACCAGCCACCGCCGCGAGAATTTCGGCGATGGCATGGAGAATATCGCGCAGGCCATCCGCACCATCGCCCAGCGGCCGGATGTGGCGATTATTTTCCCCGTCCATCTCAATCCCAATGTGCGCGCGGTGATGAACGAACGGTTGGCCGGGCTCGACAATGTCGCCCTGATCGAGCCGCTGGATTACCCGCACTTCGCGCATCTGCTCTCCCTTGCCGAAATCATGCTGACCGATTCGGGCGGCGTGCAGGAGGAGGCCCCGGCGCTGGGCAAACCGGTATTGGTGATGCGCGAGACCACCGAGCGCCCCGAGGGCGTGGAGGCGGGCACCGCAAAGCTGGTGGGCACCGATTCTGCCCGCATCGTTTCCGAAATCTTCAGCCTTCTCGACGATAAGGCTGCCTATGAGGCGATGGCGCGCGCCCACAACCCCTTTGGGGATGGGCACTCGTCCCGCCGTATCGTCGAGATCCTGTGCGAAGAGATGGGGCAAGCATGAAATCGGACAATAAACCGGACGTCTGTGTTGTGGGGCTTGGCTATATTGGCCTTCCCACCGCCGCGATTATCGCCCGCGCGGGCTGCAAGGTGCGCGGCATCGATGTCAGCCAGAAGGTGGTGGACACCATCAACCGCGGGAAAATCCATATCGAGGAAGTCGATCTCGACGGCCTCGTGCAGGGTGTCGTCTCGCGCGGGCTGCTCTCGGCCTCGCTGGAAGTCGCCCCGGCCGATGTTTTCGTCATCGCCGTGCCGACCCCGTTTGACGATGATCACGCGCCCGACATTTCCTATGTGCTGGCCGCCGCCAGCGCGGTGGCGCCGGTGCTGAAGGCGGGCGATATCGTCATCCTCGAATCGACTTCGCCAGTGGGTACCACGGAAGAAATCCGTGATCTGATTGCCAGCATGCGCCCCGACCTGAAGGTGCCGGGCCTTACCCGCGAAACCCCCGACATCTCCATCGCCTATTGTCCGGAGCGCGTGCTGCCCGGCAAAATCCTCGAAGAGCTGACCAACAACGACCGTTCGATCGGCGGCATCACGCCCCGCTGCGCGCGCAAGGCGCTGGCCTTCTACAAGATCTTCGTGCGCGGTACCTGCATCGCCACCGATGCCCGCAGCGCCGAGATGACCAAGCTGGTCGAGAACGCCTATCGCGACGTCAACATCGCCTTTGCCAACGAGCTGTCGATGGTGGCCGACAAGATGGGCCTCGATGTGTGGGAGGTGATTCGCCTCGCCAACCGGCACCCGCGCGTCAACATCCTCCAGCCCGGCCCGGGCGTTGGCGGCCACTGCATCGCGGTGGACCCCTGGTTCATCGTGCACAGCGCCCCGCAGGAAACCCCGCTGATCCGCACCGCGCGCGGCGTGAACGATGGCAAGATGCGCCATGTCGCCATGAAGGCCGAGGCGCTGATCGCCGCCAACCCCAATGCCCGCGTCGCCTGCCTTGGCCTCGCCTTCAAGGCCAACATCGACGACTTCCGCGAGAGCCCGGCGCGGCTGGTCGCCTCGATGCTGGCCCAGCGTTTCAAGGATCGCATCCAGATCGTGGAACCTTACACCGCCGAGCTGCCCCGCGAATTCGACGGCACCGGCGCCTCGCTCATCGACCTCGACACGGCGCTGGAGGAAACCGACATCCTCATCGTGCTGGTCGATCACGACGTGTTCCGCCACGTGCCATTGGCCGAACGCGCGACCAAGATTGTCTATGACACGCGCGGCATCTGGCCGGACCAGCCCAAGGAGGCCCTCGCCATCGAGGAGGGCCTGCGTCTGGTCAGCTGAGCGCCTGATGCCATCACCAAGCCCAAAGGGGCGGCGCGGGGCTTTCCCGGGCCGCCCCTTTGGCGTTGGGGCCCCTTCCCCAATAGAATGATAAGCCCAAATGCGGCCCCAAATTCAGCGGCTAACCTGGCCCATTCCCCCAATTCCCCGCGCAGCGCAGTTGACCCCCTCGCGCCCTTATGGCAAGCGGCTGGCCTTCCCTGCCAGTTGGCGGGCGTGGCCGCGGGATTCGACCATCTTGCGGGCAATGCGGGTGTAGCTCAATGGTAGAGCAGCAGCTCCCCAAGCTGAATACGAGGGTTCGATTCCCTTCACCCGCTCCATTTACAGCATACATAGCCGTAGGTTGAGCCTCGCCGGTGGCGAGTTGCAGCAGGGAAGCGAGCC
>CAIWFP010000291.1 GCA_903911985.1 uncultured Sphingomonadales bacterium | reverse complement strand
GCCGCCATTCAGGTGGGCGTGCCGCTGCGGGTAGTGGTGGTCGATCTGCAGGAACCGGACGAGGATGCCCCCCCCCTTCAGGGCGTCGAGGAATGCGATGATCACGACTGTGGTCACGATCACGGTGACGGTGGGCACCGCCCGGTAAAGCGCATCCCGCGCGTGTTCATCAATCCCGAGATATTTGACCCGTCCGAGGAACACGCGCTCTGCAACGAGGGCTGCCTGTCGGTGCCCGATATCTATGCCGATGTGGAGCGCCCCGCCGCCGTCTCGCTGCGCTGGCAGGATGAGGATGGCAAGGTCCACGAGGAGGCCATGACCGACATGATGGCCACCTGCATCCAGCACGAGCTGGATCATCTGGAAGGCATCCTGTTCATCGACCACCTCTCGCGGTTGAAGCGCAGCATGGCGATCAAGAAGCTGGAAAAGGCGCGTAGGGCGGCTTGATTTAGGGGGCCGCTTGATCCGGCGTGGGATTGCGCCTAAGTTCATGGTTCGTTCTGTAAGGGGGCTGCCGTGGAATTGGGCGTGGTTGTGTTGCTGGGTGTCGCCGTTGGCGCCGCGCTGGGCTGGTTCGCGGCCACGCGCGCGGGTGCCCAGTGGCGGGTGGCCCTGGCCGCGCGCGAGGGCGAGTTGCGTGCGCTGGACGAAAAATTCCGCGCCGCGATCCGCGATCTGGCAGGCGCCAGCGAAAGGGCCGCCCGGGCGGATGCGCTGGCGGATGAACTGGCCCGGGTCCGCGCCGAGACTAATGCCCAATTGATGCCGCTCCATGCCGAGCTGGCCACGCTGAAGGCCAATGCCCTCCACCTTGAGGAGCAAAAGCGCCTGTTGCTGGATGCGCAGGAGGCTTTGCGCAAGGAATTCGAGGCCGCCGGCAACCGCGTGCTGGCAGCTGCGCAGGAGACCTTTCTTACCCGCGCGCAGGCCCGGTTTGAGGAAAGTGAAAAGACCAGTAGCGAACGGCTGAAGGCGGTGCTGGCCCCCGTTGGCGAGCGGCTGAAGAATTATGAGACCCAGGTCCAGGCCCTGGAAGCCAGGCGCGTGGATGCCTTTGGGCAGCTCACCGGCCAGATAGAGGCGATGAAGCAGGGCGCCGAGCAGGTGCGGGCCGAGGCGGCGCGGCTGGGCAATTCCCTGCGCAACGCCCCCAAGGCACGGGGCCGCTGGGGCGAGCAGCAGTTGCGCAATGTGCTGGAACAATGCGGCCTTGCCGAACATACCGATTTTGTCACCGAGCATTCGGTCAATACCGAGGATGGGCGGCTGCGGCCCGATGCCATCATCACTATCCCGGGGCAGAAGAAGCTGGTGATCGACGCCAAGGTGTCGCTTAACGCCTATCAGGATGCCTTCGAGGCGGCGGATGATGTGGCCCGCGATCTGGCACTGAAGGCGCATGTCGTCTCCATGCGCAACCACATCCAGACGCTGGCCTCCAAAAGCTATCAGAGCCAGTTCGAGGATGCCCCCGATTACGTGCTGATGTTCGTGCCGGGCGAGCATTTCATCTCCGCCGCGCTCGAACAGGATTCCACGCTGTGGGAATATGCCTTCGAGCGGCGCGTGCTGCTGGCCAGCCCGACCAACCTTGTCGCCATCGCCCGCAGCGTGGCGCAGGTGTGGCGGCAGGTGGGGCTGGAGAAGGAGGCGCGCGAAATCGGCCGGATGGGCGCCGAGCTCTACGATCGCATCCGGGTGGCGGCAGAGCACCTCAAACGCGTCGGCGGCGGGCTGTCGAGCGCGGTGGAAAATTACAACAAGTTCGTCGGCAGTTTTGAACGCAATGTCACCTCCTCGGCCAAGCGCCTCGGCGAGAAGGGCATCGAGATTGGCAAGCGCGAGATCGAGGAGGTGCCGATGGTCGATGCCCTCCCGCGCTATGCTGCGCCCAGCGAGGATGGGTCGGGATTGTTGGCTGATGGTGGGGCTGAAGGGAAAGAGTAAGATGCGAGGGACTCGTCCCTCGCGCTCCCAATACTGTCGTCGTTGCGCTTGTCCTGCGGCGGCGTGCCCTGCCGCGCAGCGGCTTTGAATGCCTGCGGCGCTGAGACCTTGCGCCAGGCCGAACCCTTGGCACCCACGCTGACAGGTATGGGAGCGCGAGGGCCAACCGATTTACAGGGTAAATCGGCACATCAAACACACCCTCGCATCTTGCCCTTCAAACCTTATCCAGCCCCGCCAGAACCTCATAAGCCAGCACCGCGCCAGCCACCGCCGCGTTGAGTGAATCGGCGCGGCCGTTCATCGGCATGGTCACCCGCAGGTCGCAGGCCAGTTCGTATTCTTCCGGCAGGCCGCGCGATTCATTGCCCACCATGATGAAGCAGGGCGCGGCATAGGGCGCGCCGCGATAGGGCACGGCATCGCGCAGCGAAGCGGCGACGAGCTGGCCCCCACCTTGCCCGTCATCGGCCCGCAGCCAGGTGATGAATTCCTCCCAGCGGGCCTGCACCACCGCTTGCGTGAAGATGGCGCCCATGCTGGCGCGCACGGCTTCCACGCTGAAGGGATCGACGCAATCATCGAGCAGGATGAGGCCGCCCGCGCCCACCGCATCGCCGGTGCGCAGCATGGTGCCGAGGTTGCCGGGATCGCGCATGGCCTGCGCCACCAGCCAGATGGGCGAGGCCGCGCGATCGACGCTGGCCAGCGAGGTGTCGAATTCGGCGAAGACGCCGCAGACGGCCTGCGGATTGTCCTTGCCGGTCACCTTGGCGAGGATGTCCCCGGGCATTTCGAGGATCTCGCCGCCAGCGGCCGCCACTGCCCGCTCCAGCTCGTCGAGCAGGGGGTGTGTCTCGCGCCCCTGCGCCATCACCAGCATTTCTGGCAGGCGGCCGGTTTCGCGCGCGTCGGTCAGCAGGCGCAGGCCCTCGGCCAGAAAGCGGCCCTCGCGGCGGCGGTGCTTCTTGTCGCGCAGGGAGCGCAGAAACTTGACCGTGGGATTGGAAAAACCGGTAATGGTGCGGCGCATGATATCTTCCCGCAGGCAGTGGCTTTGCCCGCTCAATCCTCGCCGAAGCCGTCCAGAACCAGACCCGTCAGCTTTGCCAGAGCCATTTCGGCACCCTCGCCGGAAACGATGATGTCGATCACATCGCCCTTGGCGGCGCCCAGCATCATCAGGCCCAGAATTGATCCGCCACCGGCATCCGCGCCGTCCTTCACCACGCGCACGGCCGGTTCTCCGGGCAGGGTGACCACCATGTTGACGAATTTGGCACTGGCCCGCGCGTGCAGGCCCTTGGCGTTGACGATGGTGACGGTCTCTTTCAGTTCAGCCATGTCACCCTCCTGTTTTGTTGTTGTCGTGTTGTTTCGGGCAAATGCCGCTTCATTCTAATCGCCACGATGGCTCAGGCATCCTGCCCCAGAAATTCGGAGGCGATGGTGATGTAGTTGCGCCCGGCATCGCGTGCGGCCACGGCCACGGCATGCACGTCGCCAGCCTTGCGGGCGCCAGCCAGCCGGATCAGCATCGGCAGATTGATCCCGGCGATCACTTCCACCTTGCCCGCCTCCATCAGGGAGATGGCAAGGTTTGAGGGCGTGCCGCCGAACAGATCGGTGAGAATGATGGTTCCGCCGCCGCTGTCCACCGCGCGAATGGCATCGGCGATGTCCTTGCGCCGCCGTTCGACGTCGTCATTCGGGCCGATGCACACGGTGGCGACAGCTTCCTGTCGCCCCACCACATGTTCCATCGCATGCACGAATTCCGCAGCGAGATTGCCGTGGGTAACAAGGATCAGGCCGATCATGCGGACAATGCGCTCCGAACTATCGCGCGCCAAACCACGAGGGAGCCGGTGGCCCGCGTCATCGTGTTGCTCCACCCTCGACGAGATCCGCCGCGCGCGAAGCCAGGTTGCGATGCAGCAATGTGGGCGAAAATCCCGCCTCGCGCAAGGCCAGCGCGATCTCCTCGGCGACAAATACCGAGCGGTGACGCCCGCCGGTGCAGCCAAAGGCGATGGTGACATAGGCCTTGCCCTGCACCCGGAAGCGCGGAAGCACCGTCAGCAGCAGATCCCGGATACGGGCAAAGGCATCGGCAAAGGCCGGATCACGCCGCACAAAGGCGCCAACCTCCGGGTCCCGCCCGGTTTGCGGGCGCAATTGCGGGTCCCAGTGCGGATTGTCGAGAAACCGCATGTCGAAGATGTAATCGGCCACCGGCGGCATGCCCCGGGCAAAGCCGAAGCTGGTGACGGTGACCGTCATCGCCTGACCCTGATCGGGGGTGAATTGCTCGCGAATGGCGTGGGAAAGCAGGTTGCTGGAAAAGGCGGTGGTGTTCACCACAATATCGGCCCAGCGGCGCAGCGGCTCCATCAGGTCCCGCTCCGCGGCGATTCCGGCGGAGACGGGCATGTCGGCGGCCAGCGGGTGGCGGCGGCGGGTCTCGTTATAGCGGCGCTGCAGTTCCTCGGCCGAGCAATCGAGATAGAGGGTGGTGATCTGCAGATCGTCGCGCAGCGACAGGCGCTTGACCAGTTCGATGATGAGATGGGGATTGAAGCCGCGCGTGCGCGAATCAAACCCGATGGCCAGAGGCGCGTGCAGATCCGCCCGGTCGTCGCCGGCCGCCCTGTCGTCGCTCGATTGCAGACCGACGGTGCGGTCGGGGCTGTCGATCAGCCGCTCCAGCAGGCGGATGGGGAAATTGTCGATGACCTCCCAGCCCAGATCCTCCAGCGCGTGCAGCGCCGTGGTCTTGCCCGCGCCCAAAACACCCGTCACCAGCAACACGCGCTGGCGCTCGTCCGGCTTCGGCTCCGCAGCGGCGGGCGGTGGAGAAAGGGGGGGGGACTCGGCAACCATCGGCCGTTGGCTCTGCGCCGTTCGCGCGCAAAAGGGAAGGGGGCGTGCGTCCTGTCGAAGGCAGGCTGTCGAATTTTGGGGCACCCACGCGGGAAATTTGTGGGAGGGGACCGCCGCTGGCGGCCGGGCGACCTCAGGCTGCCGGCAGGCCGTAGTGGGTCAAGGCCAGCTCGGCGCGCAGGGCCAGAACCGGGGTGCGCGGCCACAGGGTGATAAGCGGCAGGGAAACGCCCTCCAGACTCTCACGCCCTGCCTCCTCGATATAGCGCGGCGCACCCGCATCGAGCCGCAGCAGCAGGGCGACCGGAACGCTGTCGCGGGGCGTAAAGGGCAACAGGCCGAGCCCGCGCACCTCCAGCAGCCCGCGCGTGGCAGGGGCGGGGCTGGCCAGCACGCGGCCATCCGCAACGCTCAGCGACACGCCGTCGTCGCCGACCAGATCCGCGCCACGATCGATCAGCGCCAGCGCGAGGCTGGACTTGCCGACGCCCGGCGCGCCTTCGATGAGGATGGCGCGGATGCCGATGGCGACGCAGGTTGCCTGACGCAGCCGCGCCGTGTTGCGCCCGGTCATGATTGTGGCCCCATCATTGCGCCCTCATTATTGCCGCCAAGCGGGCAAATCCACCACAAGCCGCGCGCCGAGCCGGGGGCTTTGCGGGTCGCGCGCGGTGAGCGTGCCCTGATGCGCCTCGACAATCGTGCGGGCGATGGCCAGCCCCAGCCCCGAATGGCGGCCAAAATCCTCGGCCTCCGGGCGCAGCGAATGGAAGCGTTCGAACACGCGCTCGCGCGCGTCGGGGGCGATGCCGGGGCCGTCATCGGAAACCACCACCGCCACCCGCCCGCCATGGGCCGCGACCACCACATCCACCACCCCGCCGGGGGGCGAAAAGGATATGGCATTGTCGAGCAGGTTTTCCAGCACCCGCTCCAGCCGTGCCGGGTCGCCGGGCACCACGGGCGCCTCATCCCCATCCTGACGCACACGCAGGCGCACCGGGGCCTTTGCGGAATCCTGCGCGGTCTGGTCGGTCAGCGACGGATCATGGGCGGGCCGCCGCGAGCGCGCGCCCACCAGCGCGGCGGCCAGTGCCAGCATATCCACCGGCACAAAGGTGGTGCGCGACAGTTCGGCATCGATGCGGCTGGCATCGGCAATTTCGGTAATCAGCCGGTCGATGCGCTGCACATCATGGGCGGCGATGTCGAGCAGCTGGCGGCGCAGATCGGGCTGCTCCACCGTGTCGAGCACATCGAGGGCGCTGCGCAGGGAGGCCAGCGGGTTCTTGATTTCGTGGGCGACATCGGCGGCAAAGCTTTCCACCGCGTCGATGCGCTGGCGCAGGGCGGTGGTCATGTCGGAAAAGGCGCGGGCGAGCAGGCCGATTTCGTCGCGCCGCTGGGGCAAACGGGGCACCACCACCTCGCGCTCGCGCCCCAGCCGCACCCGCACCGCCGCGCGCACCAGCAGCCGCAGCGGGTTCACAATGGTGCGTGCCAGAAACAGCGAGAGGAACACCGAGACCAGCAGCGCCAGCCCCACCACATCGGCGATGTTCTGGCGGGCCTCGCGCACCTTCGAGGTAATGTCGCGATCGTTGCGTTCGGTTAGCAGCATCAGCCCATGCGGGGGGCCGGCAGGGGCGCCGGCAGAGGCGCCGGCAGGGGCTGGGGCGCCAGCACCGGCAGGGGCGGCGGCAGGGGTGGCGGCGGGCAGGGCAAGGGCGGCAGTGATGACCGGGGTGCGATCGGGCGCGTAGCGTTCGCGCACGGAAATGCCCCCGGTGCGGGCGGCGGTGGCGATTTCCGGCCACAGGCTGGCTGTGGCGGCGGTGCCGGGCGGCGGTTCCCGCCACAGCCCCACCGGCGGGTCGCCCAGCAGCGCGTCCATACCGCGATCCAGCAGGCGGGCGGCCTTGATGTAGAACCGCTCGCTCGCCGGGTCCACCAGAGTGAAGGCGGGCCCGCGTGGGCTAAGGCTGAAACTGTCGGCGAGCAAGACCCCTTGCGCGGTGAACAGGCGCAGGCGAACCCGGCGGGCCGCGCCGATGCGCACCATCAGATCCGCCGTCGCGGGCGACACGCCGGTTGCGCCAACCCCCGACACGCCAGTAGCTGAGGGGGCGGTCGGCTGCGTCCCGGAAAGGGCGAGGGCGGCAATATCGATCTCGGCCCCCGCCTGCCGCATGCGCTCGGCCAGCAGTTCGTTGCGATAGGAATCGAGGTAGAGCAGGCTCGAGGCGATGAGCCCGAGCACGAACACATTCACCGCCAGAATGCGCGTGGTGAGCGATACCCCCCGCCGCGACACCAGCGGCAGCGAGATGTCTTCCCCGTCGCTCATGGCGCCCGGTGGGGCAGCGGCGGGGAGGCGGCCAATGGCATCACCTCAGGAGTCCGCAAAGGAATAGCCCGCGCCATAAAGTGTCTCGATGGCCTTGAACTCCGGGTCGGCGCCACGGAACTTGCGCCGCAGCCGCTTGATGTGGCTGTCGATCGTCCGGTCATCCACATAGATGTCGTCGCTATAGGCCGCATCCATCAGCTGGTTGCGGCTCTTGATGACGCCGGGGCGCTGGGCCAGTGCCTCCAGAATGAGGAACTCGGTGACGGTAAGGCTGATGGGAACGCCCGCCCATTCCACCGCGTGGCGCGTGGGGTCCATCGTCAGGCGCCCCCGGCGAATGGGGTCGGGCAGGGCGCCCCTCTCGCCATCGCCCGTCTGGCCATCCACCGCATCGGCGCGGGTGGCGTCGAGCCGTCGCAGAATAGCCCGGATGCGCGCCACCAGCAGGCGCAGCGAGAAGGGCTTGGCGATATAGTCGTCCGCCCCCAAGGCGAGCCCCAGGGCCTCGTCGGGCTCCGTATCCATGCTGGTGAGGAAGATGACCGGCAGCGCCGATTTGGCGCGCAGCTGGGTCAGCAGTTCCATGCCATCCATGCGCGGCATCTTGATGTCGAACACCGCGAGGTCCGGCGGGTTTTCCAGCAGCGCCTTCAGCGCGCTGGCGCCATCGGCATAGACGCGGGTGGCAAAGCCTTCGGCCGCAAGACCAATAGCCACGCTGGTGAGAATGTTGCGGTCATCATCGACCAGCGCGATGGTGTAACGGGGGGGCGCGACGGCGGGCGCGATTGGGCAATCAGGCGCGGCGGCCCCGCCCGCGTCGGGCGCGATGCCTGATGCGGGTTGGGGCCCTGTGGCTGTCAGGCGCTGCTGATCCGGCAAATCACCCATAGGCTTCGCGGTTAGCGCCTCTCGCGCCGATAGGCAATCCACAGCCAACGCGCAGCCAAACTTCGGCGTTAACCGGGTGAAAACCAGCTATCCGCTAGGGGATTTCCCCCAGCTGCAATTTCGTCCGGTTGATTTGACGAGGGGGCACGGCTGGACTATGCGCTGAGCGAATCTCGCATACCTATGCTTCACCTTTGCGGCCGCGCGCTGGCGTGTCCGCGCCCATATTCGGGAGACCACCTTGACTTCCTCCGCGCTTAGCTACCCGCTGGCCCGCCAGGGCATCGCCACCTCGGCCCAGATTTTTGCCAACCTCGGCACAGCGCCGCTGGTTGAGCATGCTGTCCGCAATGGCGAGGGCGTTCTGGCCGCCGATGGCCCGCTGGTGGTCGCCACCGGCAAGCACACCGGCCGCAGCGCGAAGGACAAGTTCATCGTGCGCGATGCCGAGACCGAGAATTCGGTGTGGTGGGGCAAGACCAACGTCGCCATGACGCCGGAACATTTCGCCGCGCTCAAGGCCGATTTCTTCGCCGAGCTGGGCAAGCGCGACAAGCTCTATGTCGCCGACCTGTTCGGTGGCAGCCAGGCCGAACACCGCGTGAATGTGCGGGTGATCAACGAGCTGGCCTGGCACAACCAGTTCATCCGCACCCTGCTGGTGCGCCCGAGCGCTGCTGAACTGGCCGAGTTCGAGCCCGAATATACCATCATCGACCTGCCCAGCTTCCGCGCCGACCCGGCCCGTTATGGCTGCCGCTCGGAAACCATCATCGCGGTCAACTTCACCGAGAAGCTGATCCTCATCGGTGGCACGGCCTATGCCGGCGAGATGAAGAAGAGCGTGTTCGGCATCCTCAACTATCTGCTGCCCAAGGATGGCGTGATGCCGATGCATTGCTCGGCCAACATCGGGCCCAAGGGCGATACCGCCGTGTTCTTCGGCCTTTCCGGCACCGGCAAGACCACGCTTTCGGCCGATGCCAGCCGCACCCTGATCGGTGACGACGAGCATGGCTGGTCGGACACCGCCGTGTTCAACTTCGAGGGCGGCTGCTACGCCAAGATGATCCGCCTGTCGGCCGAGGCCGAGCCGGAAATTTTCGCCACCACCAAGCGTTTCGGCACGGTGCTGGAAAATGTGGTCATCGACCCCGTCACCCGCACCCTCGATCTCGACGATGCCAGCCTCGCCGAGAACAGCCGTGGTTCCTACCCGATCGATTTCATCCCGAACGCCTCGGAATATAACCTCGGGCCGGTGCCGAAGAACATCATCT
>CAIWFP010000290.1 GCA_903911985.1 uncultured Sphingomonadales bacterium | reverse complement strand
CGAAAGTTAACGCGCCGCCCGTGCCCCCTCAAGGTTCCCGTGTCCCCCCAAGGTTAACGCGAGTGCTTTCCGGCATCCGCGCTCCCGTTAAGCCTCTTGACCGCGCAGGCCATCGGCCGCATCGCTCAGCATATGACCAGCCCTTCCGCACCCCCCGCGCTCAACGCCACGCTGGAGCGCCTTGAGGCGACCATCGCCCAGCGCCGCGCCGCCGATCCCGACGCATCCTATGTCGCCCGCCTGTTTGCCAAGGGGCTGGGCAAGATAGCCCAGAAGCTGGGCGAGGAAGGCGTGGAAACCGTCATCGCCGCCCTTTCGGAAAGCCGCGAGGCACTGGTGGGCGAGGCGGCGGATTTGATCTTTCACCTCGCCGTGCTGCTGGCGGCCAAGGATATCCGTTTCGCCGAAGTGCTGGCAGAGCTGGACCGGCGCGAGGGTGTCTCGGGGCTCGCCGAAAAGGCCAGTCGGGCCGAGAAGGCCGCCCGCAAAGGCTGAGTTTTTCCCTTAAGCCCTCCCCCCTATCCATTCAGAGCCCGCCCCCATGCCCATAGATCCGCGCCAACCCTATGATCCCGCCAATATATTCGCCCGCATCCTGCGCGGCGAGATACCGTGCAAGAAGGTCTATGAGGACGAGTTTGTCCTCGCCTTTCACGACATCAACCCGCAGGCGCCGGTGCATGTGCTGGTCATCCCCAGGGGCGCCTATGTCAGCTGGGATGATTTTTCCGCCAAGGCTCCGGCCGAGGAGATTGCCGGTTTCGTTCGCGGCGTGGGCGCGGTCACCCGCCAGCTCGAACTGGATGGGCCGGGCTATCGGCTGCTGGTGAACATGGGCGGCCATGGCCATCAGGAGGTGCCGCATCTGCATGTCCATATCTTCGGCGGCCGCCAGTTCACCACCATGGTCCCGGCCTGAAGGGAGTAGCGGCTTGTCGATCGGGGCCTCGCGCGACAGGCGCGGCGGATTATCATCATCGCACCGCCTCGTTGCCGCCAGCCCCCCTCGTTTCAGCGCGGGCGGTGGCCAAACGACTCCCCCCTTGCCCTGTGCTTGCCGCAGCGGCTAAACCCCGCGCCCATGACGCCGTCCGCCCATCCCTCCGCCAGTGTTCCGGGCGCCACCCCGCCGGTCGCGCCCGCGCGCGCGGCACATCCGGCCGAGGGTGTGCTGAACGGGGCGGAACACCACTTTGCCCTGCGGGTCTATTATGAGGACACCGACCTGTCGGGGGTGGTCTATCACGCCAATTATCTGCGCTGGTTCGAGCGTGCCCGGTCCGACCTGCTGCGCCTGCTCGGCATAGACCAGCGCGCCGCGCAAGAGGCGGGCGAGGGCGCCTGGGCGGTCAGCGAGATCACCCTGCGTTACCGCGCGCCAGCCCGGCTGGACGATACGGTCCTGATCGTCAGCACGGTCGAGCAATTGGGCGCGGCCAGTTGCCGCATGCGCCAGCTTGCCTTCCGGGGCGATGTGCTGCTGGCCGAGGCGCGGCTGCGTCTGGGCTTTGTCGCGCCCGATGGCCGCCCCCGCGCCCAACCCAAGGCCTGGCGCGCCGCCTTTGCCGCCATCACTCCGCCCATAGCCACCCCGCCCATACCGGAGCCGCAATGACCAACTTCCTTCTTCTGGCCGCAGGTGCCGAAATCGCCGGTTCCGCCGGGCCGCAGCATTTCAATCCGCTGCGCCTGTTTTTCGATGCGGATATTGTGGTGCAGGTGGTGATGGGCGGTCTGGTGCTGGCCAGCGTCTGGGTGTGGACCATCCTCTTGTCCTTTACCCTGCGCATGGCCCGGGTGCGTGGCCGCTGCGATGGCTATGAACGCGATTTCTGGGCCGCGCGCGATGTCGATGCCTTTCAGGCCGAGCGGGGCCGGGCGGACATTCCCACCTCCAATGTGGTGGCGGCGGCGCTGGTGGAATGGCGCCGCTCGCTGGGCGGCAAGGCGGTGGATCGCGAGGCGGCCCGCCAGCGGCTGGCGGTGGCCATGGACAATGCCGTGGCGCTGGAGGCAGAGAAGCTGGGCGACCGGCTGAATTTTCTCGCCACGGTGGGTTCGGTGGCGCCCTTCGTCGGGCTGTTCGGCACGGTGTGGGGCATCATGGCCAGCTTTTACCAGATCGGCCAGCAGATGAATTCCTAGCTGGCGGTGGTGGCTCCGTGCATATCCGAGGCGCTGGCGTCCACGGCCATCGGCCTGTTTGCGGCGATTCCGGCGGTGATTGCCTATAACCGCTTCATCTATCAGCTGGGCGGCTTCGAGGCGCGGCTGCAACGCTTCGCCGACCGCTTCCACGCCAGCCTCAGCCGCGAGCTGGACACGCTGTGAAGGGGCGGGGCTAATGGCTGGCGATCTGTTGCAACCCGGAACTGGCCCCGGAACTGGCAGGCGTCGCAGGCGGGGCGCGCGCGCGCCCATGTCGGCGATCAACGTCACGCCGATGGTGGATGTGATGCTGGTGCTGCTGGTGATCTTCATGGTCACCGCGCCCTTGTTAAAGGCGGGCATTCCCATTGCCCTGCCCGACAGCCACGCCAAGCCGCTGGACGAAACGCCGCATCAGGTGGTCATCGCCATTGATCGGCAGGGCAGCGTCTATCTGGACGATGCGGCCGTCTCGCCGGAGGCCTTGCCCGCCCGCCTTGCCGCCCTGCCGCGCGGGGCCGACGGGCAATTGCCGCTGATCACCCTGCGGGCCGACCGGGGGCTGGATTACGGCCGGGTGGTGTCGGTGATGGGGGAGCTGAACCATGCCGGCATTACCCGGATTTCGCTGGTCACGCTGGGTACCGGCGCTTCCCCGCCGCAAGGTGCCGGTGCCAGCGCGGCCAGCAGCGGTTCAGACGGGGCGCCGTAACGGCACAGCCATGGCTCGCACCGGATTTGCCCTTGAGGAACGCCTTGGTCTGGTGTTCGCCATTGCCCTGCACGCGGGCGTGCTGGCCCTGCTGGTGGTCCACCGCGTGGACAGGGCGCCGCCGCCGCCGCCGCGCATGGAAGTGACCCTGTCCGACAAGGTCGGCCTGACCGACACCTCGCCCAATACGCAAGAGCAGGCCGCCGCCGATATCGCGCCCCGGCTGGGAGCAGCGCCTCCGCCGCCCGCCCCCATTCCGGCCAAGCCGCAGCCGACACCCATGCAGCTGCCCCCGCCGCCCTTGGAGAAGCAGGCGCTTCGGCTCCAGCCCGCGCCGCCCCGGCCGGTTCCGCCGAAGCCCGCGCCGCCGAAGCCCACACCGGCCAAACCCACTCCGGTGCCCAGCGCCAAACCCAGCCCCTTGCCCTCGCGGACAGTGACGCCCCCGCGCCCTGTGCCAAGCCCACATCCCGCCCCCCGCGCGCAACCGGCCCAGCCCCGGCGTGATGTCACGCCACCCGATCACCCGGCCAAACCGGCCAAAACCACCGGCGGCAGCCGCATCGGCGCCGATTTCCTGAAAGGCGTGACCAGCGCCAACACCTCTGGCAAGGCCAAAACACCCCCCGCACAAACCGCTGGCCCGGCGGTTCAGGCAGCGCTGGTGGGGGCGATCAATCGGCAGATCAAGCCGCACTGGGTGGCGCCACCGGGCGCCGATGCCGACCGGCTGGTGACCATCCTCGCCTTTGATCTCAACCGCGATGGCACGCTGGATGGTCCGCCGCGTCTGGTGCGGCAGGAGGGGGTAACCGATTCCAATCGCCCACAGGCCGCCCGCCATGTCGAACAGGCTATCCGGGCGGTGGAACTGGCCGAACCCTTTCAGCTGCCAACAGAATATTATGATACGTGGAGGCACATAGCCTCTTCCCGATTCGACAGGAAAATGTCGCAATGATTGCCAGACTGACCCTTGCCCTCCTGCTTGCCGCCCCCCTCTTGGTGGTGACCGTGCCGGCCACGGCGCAAACCGGCGCGCCGCCTCCTTCCCCCGCTGGCGCGCCCGCCACGGCCGCAGGGCAGGGCGGCGGCCTGTCGATCTCCGTCACCGATGACAGCGCCTGGGCTGACCTCGGCGTCGCCATCCCCGCCTTCGCCACCGATGCCGACAAGCCCACCGCCGCCTCCGCTGGCGGCACGGTCGCGCTGGGCCATGCCATCGCCGATGTCATCACGGCGGATCTTAAAAACAACGGATTGTTCAAACCCGTGGGCCCTTCCGCCCTGCCGATGCTGCCCTATGATCAGCTTGCCGCGCCCGATTTCCCCAGCTGGCAGGCGCGCGGCGCCGAAATGCTGGTGCAAGGCTCGGTAGTGGCCGGTGATGACGGGCAGCTGGGCGTCAGCTGCGGACTTTACGACGTGGCCCTGAAACAGCAACTGAAGCTGGCGAACTGGAAGTTCACCGCCGCTGACTGGCGCCGCGCCGCGCATAAATGCGCCGACATGGTCTATTCGCGCCTGTCGGGCGAAAACCCCTTCTTCGATTCGCGCATCGCCTATATCGCCGAGACGGGCCCCAAGGATCACCGCATGAAGCGGCTGG
>CAIWFP010000289.1 GCA_903911985.1 uncultured Sphingomonadales bacterium | reverse complement strand
TTGCCCGCCTGCGCGCGCTGATCCGCCGCGCCTCGGGCAATAGCTCCAGCGAGCTGACCGCGGGGCCCGTGCGGCTGGACACGCGCACCGGCCGCGTCACGCTGGATGGCGAGCCGGTGAAGCTGACCGCGCAG
Source organism: uncultured Sphingomonadales bacterium (assembly GCA_903911985.1). Lineage (GTDB taxonomy): Bacteria > Pseudomonadota > Alphaproteobacteria > Sphingomonadales > Sphingomonadaceae > Novosphingobium. The sequence goes on along the minus strand of CAIWFP010000289.1, from coordinate 1,626 downwards.
GAATACAAGCTGCTGTCCTATCTGCTCCACCACAAGGGCAAGGTGGTGAGCCGCACCGAGCTGATCGAGCACATCTACGATCAGGATTTCGACCGGGATTCAAACACCATCGAGGTCTTCGTCACCCGCATCCGCAAGAAGCTGGGGCCTGATGTCATCAGCACTATCCGTGGGTTGGGCTATAGCCTCGATGATCCCGCAGAGCAGTCGCGCGGCTGAAGCCCGGTGGATGCGGTGCTGACGTGACCCCCGGCGGGCCAACGGGCAAAGTGGCGTCGGGCCAACCTCAAACTGGTCAGCCCCATACCGGCCAGATTCACACTGGCTCTTTGGGCCAGCGGATGATGCTGATCGCGGCGGGGTGGATCACCATTCTGCTGCTGGGCGGCGGGCTGGCGCTGGATCGCACGCTGGTCAGCCTCGTCACGCATAATTTCGACGATTCGCTCGGCTATATGCTCACCGGCATGGTGGGTAGCGCCGAGATTGGGCCCGATGGCGAGGTGTTCTTCAACCGGCCGCTGGGCGATCAGCGGTTTCTGGAGCCCAACTCGGGGCTTTATTGGCAGATCAGCGGGCGGGGGCATGAGGATTTTCCCAGCCGCTCGCTGTGGGACCGCAGCCTGAAGGCGCCGGGCGACCATTTCGACCCGCAGCCGCATTATTACGACAGCGACCAGTTCGAGGACCAACCGCTGCGGGTGGTGGAACGCTCGATCATCCTGCCGGGCAGCAAGGTGGTGTGGCGCTTCCTCGTCGCCGAAAGCCGGGCCGAGCTGGACGCGCAGATCCACCGCATCCGCATCATTCTGGTCTTCAGCTTTCTGGGGCTGGCCATGGGGCTGATGCTGATGGCGGGGTTGCAGAGCTGGTATGGGCTGGGCCCCTTGCGCGGGGTGCGGCTGGCCATTCAGAAGATGCGCTCCACCGGCGCGACCAGCGTGACCGACCCCCTGCCGCTGGAGGTGCAGCCGCTGGTGGAGGAGTTGAACGCGCTGCTGGCCCATAACGAGAAGGCGGCCGAGGAGGCGCGGACCCATGCGGGCAATCTGGCCCATGCCTTGAAAACCCCGCTGACGGTGGTGATGAATGCCGCCACGGCGCAGGCTCCCGATCTGGCCGATACGGTGATCCGCGAGGCGGCGGTGATGCGGCGGCAGGTGGATCATCACCTCGCCCGGGCGCGGGCGGTGGGGCGCCGGGCCGGGGGGCAATCACGCGCCTGCGTGGGCGAGAGCGTGGAGGCGGTGCTGCGCGCGGTGACGCGGCTTTACCCCGAGGCGCGGTTCGATCTGGACGGCAACCGCGAGGCGAGCGTGGCCATCGAGCGGCAGGATCTGGACGAGATTTTGGGCAACCTCATCGAGAACGCGGCGAAATATGGCGGGGGCAGCGTGTTTGTTACCCTGGATGCCCTGAAAGACAAGGATGGGCCGGGCGACCGGGCCATGTGCGAGGTGTGGGTGGAGGACGACGGCGTGGGCATTCCCGAGGGCGCGCGGGGGCGGATTTTCGATCGCGGCGCGCGGCTGGATACCGGCAAGCCCGGCACCGGGCTGGGGTTGGCCATCGTGCGCGATGTGGCGGAGATTTATGGGGGCAGCGTGGAGCTGGCCGAGAGCGAGG
>CAIWFP010000288.1 GCA_903911985.1 uncultured Sphingomonadales bacterium | reverse complement strand
GGCAAGCGCCACGTTGGCGAGCCTTCGGATTACTGGCCGTTCATGCCGTTCCTGCGCGCCACCGCCCATGCCGTGGTGGCGGGCGCCGCCGCCAGCATCATGGAAAAGGTGATGGCGGCCTCGCACAAGCGGCCGATTACCTATACCTCCTACGCCCGCCAGTCGGAAGCGGTGATGATGCAGGGCGAGTTGGGCAAGGCCGCCGCCAAGATCTCGGCCGCCGAAGCGCTGACCTTCAAGAACTGCGACCTCATCGACAACGCCGGGCTGGTCCACGAGCGCCTCACCCCGCAACAGCGCGCATTGAGCAAGGGCGAAGGCTCGCTGGCCGTCAGCCTGCTCAACGAGGCGATCGAGGAGCTGATGTTCTTGGCTGGCTCCAGTGCCTATGCCGACAGCAACCCGATCCAGCGTCTGTACCGCGACGCCTCCTTCGCCATGCGGCACGTCGCGAACCTGCCTTATGTCGGTTACGAAATTCTGGGCAAATCCCTGCTGGGCGTCGAACCCAACATCGCCCTGCCCGACTTCATCTGATCCCCCATAAAAAGAAACCCGAGAGAGGAGACGAACCATGCACTTCAATGCCCGTCCCGAATATATGAAGGAAGCCCTGTCGCAGTTCATCGATATCGAGAACCGTGAAGTCTCGGTTGCCGTCCTGCATGACGAACAGCTCTATGAACTGGAACTGGAGCACATCTTCGCCAAGGCATGGCTGATGATCGGCCATGACACCGAAATCCCCAATGTCGGCGATTATGTCGTGCGGCTGATGGGCGAGGATCAGGTGATCGTCGCGCGCGCCGCCGATGGCCAGGTCCATGTCTCGCTCAACGTCTGTCCGCACCGCGCCATGCATGTGTGCCTGGCCGACAGCGGCAATGCCCGGGTCCACAAGTGCATCTACCACGGCTGGGCCTTCCGCCCCGACGGCAGCTTCATTGGCGCGCCGATCGAGAAGGAGCAGATGCACGGCAACATCAAGACCAAGGAACAGCTGGGGCTGAAGAAGGCCCGGGTCGAACTGTTCGGCGGACTGATCTTCGCCACCTGGAACCATGAGGGCCCCAGCCTTGACGAATGGCTGGGCGACATGAAATTCTATTACCAGATGCTGTTCGACCGCACCGACAAGGGGCTGGAAGTTCTGGGCCCGCCGCAGCGCCTGACCATCGACGCCAACTGGAAGACCGCTGGCGAACAATCCGCCTGCGACGGCTTCCACACGCTGACCCTGCATGGTTCGGTAATCGACATCGGCGCGATGGGCGGCGAGGCCGACACCGAGCACGAGAGCGCCCCCGCCATGTACGGCATCAACCTGTCGGGCAACGGCCACTCGCTGCGCTGCATCGCCGCCGATACCAGCTGGGCGCTGGCGCATGGCAAGGGCGACCTCACCCCCGAGGAGCGTCTCGAAGCCTTCCCGCCGCCGGGCATCACCAAGGAACTGCTGCCCGAATTGAAGCGCAAGATGAGCGCGGAACAACTGCATGTGCTGGCCAAGGCGCCGCCGGTGGTGGGTGGCATGTTCCCCAACATGAACATCCTGTTCATCTATAGCCCGCTGCGCGACGGCACACTGGGTGCGGCGCTGGTGCTGCACTCGATCATGCCCAAGGGGCCGCACCATTTCGAATGGACGACATATTACTTTGCCGAAAAGGGCACGCCCGAGAACGTCAAGGTGATGATGCGCGCCGCCGCCACCCACGGCACCGGCACTTCCGGCATCATCGAGCAGGACGACAGCGACACCTGGCCGCATATGACCGAAAGCGCCAAGGGCGTGATCGGCCGTACCGAAACGCTGAAGTATCAGGCAATTCTCGGCGAAAACCGGCCGGCTGGCTGGCCCGACAAGGCCAAGGTCTATGAAGGCTTCGGCAAGGACGACGCGCAGTGGGAGTGGTGGCTGGCCTATCACCGGCTGATGACCGCCTCCGCCTGATCCACACCACCCGCATATCGAGGAAGGGACAACAAACATGTCCGTCACCATCGCCACCATCAATTACACCCGTGAATACCAGCGCCGGGGCGAAGTGCCCTATGGCTCGCCGGTATACAATTCGATCATGGACTTTCTGATCCGCGAAGCCCGCCTGCTCGACCACCGCGACATCAAGTCGTGGGGCGAGTTGCTGGCCGAGGATCTGGAATACAAGGCCCCGGTGCGCATCACCCGGCGGGTGCAGCAGTTCGATCAGGAATTTGGCACGATGGGCCATTTCGATGACGACTATAACTCGATGATGGTCCGCATCACCCGGCTGACCACCACCACCAACGCCTGGTCGGAAGACCCCGCCAGCCGCGTGCGGCGCTTCGTCTCGAATGTCACCGTCTGGGAAACCGACGTGCCCGACGAGTATGAAGTGTCGAGCTACCTGCTGCTCACCCGCAACCGGGCCGAGGCAAACAACTACAAGCAGCTGAGCGCGGAACGCAACGACCGCCTGCGCATGACCAAGAGCGGCTTCAAACTGGCCCGCCGCTCGATCCTGCTGGATCAGGTGGTGCTGGGCATGCCCAACTTCGCCATCTTCCTGTGATGGCAGGCCTTCGGTAAACGGCCTTCGCCGTTCAGCCGACAAGGCACGAAAATCCCCAGACCGGCAGGGAGGCCCGCTGGTCTGGGGATTTGCATATCAGTGGGCTGAGCCGCGCTTTACGCAGGTCAAACGAACCTGCCTTCAGGCAGGCCCGCCAAACGGCTAGATTGCCATAGACGATAACCGCATTTGCAAACGAAGGCCCCCTGTATGAGCACCAAGACCCTCGACCCGCTTGACCAGATGGTTGCCGACTATTCGCTGGTGACGAACGCCTATGCCGGCAAGGCGCCCGCCAACCCCTATCCGCTCTTCGCCGAAAAGCGCGCCCAATGCCCGGTGATGCACGGCGACCTGCTGAAGCAGAACATGATCCCCAGCATGGCCGACTTCATGATGACCGGCCGGCCGACGGTGACGCTGTTCCGTTACGACGACATCCACTCGGTGCTGATGAACCCCAAGGATTGGTTGAGCTATATCACCGGCGATGGCTTTGCCGCCGCGGTTGACAACATGCTGCTGACCGCGATGGATGGCGAGGCGCACAGCAAATACCGCACCGTCCTGCAAAAGCCCTTCATGCGCACCGAAATCCGCAAGCTGATCGACACGCTGATCCGCCCGGTGGTGATGAGCGAATTCATCGACAAGCTGCGCCCCAACGGCAAGGCCGACCTGCTGCGCGAATTCGCCCTGCCCTTCCCCATCCGGGCGATGTATGCCTATTTCGGTTTCCCGCATGATGCCGATTTGCTGTCCAATCTGGCCAGCTGGGCGATTCAGGTGGTGGCCGCCCCGCAGGCGGACCCGGAAATCGCCAAGATCACCGTGCCGCAATCGATGGTGGCCGGCCAGTCGATGTTCGACACCGTGCTGCCGATCGTTCAGGCCTATCGCGCGCGTGGTGACATGCGCGCCGACATCCTGGGCTACATGATGCAGGTCGAGTACGACGGGCAGTGTTTCACCGACGAGGAAATCACCCTGTTCGTGCGCATGCTGCTGCTGGCGGCGGGCGAGACCACCACCCGCAGCTTTGCCAACATGATGGTGCAATTGCTCGAGCATCCCGAAGTGATGGACGAAGTGCGCGCCGACCGCACCCTGATCCCCAAGGCGATCAGCGAGACCATGCGCCGCGACCCCACCGCCGGGGCCGTGGCGCGCGTTGCCGGTCGTGATATGGAAGTGGGCGGCATTTCCGTGCCCAAGGGCACCGCCGTGCTGCTGTCCATCGCCTCGGCCAACCGTGACCCGGCCGCTTACGAAGACCCGGATCGCCTGTGGCTGAAGCGCCCGATGCGCCCGCTGCTCAGCTTTGGCTTTGGGCCGCATATGTGCATGGGCATGCATATGGCGCTGGCCGAGATGGAAGTGGCGCTGGACGCCATCCTTGATCTGCCCAACCTGCGCTTCGATCCGGCCTATCCGCATCCGGAAATTCGCGGGCTGAACATGCGTGGCCCCGATGCGATCCATGTCTTGTGGGATGTAACCGACTGACCCTGGACTTCCGCATTGGCATAGACCCATCCAACGACATGGAAAGCGGGGTGGAATTCCACCTGACCACGGTCCGTGGTTTTCCGCTTTTTGTGTCGGGGAAGTCGCTGGCGAGATACCGGCGGCAGCGGCGGCTCAAACCGAGTCACTGGACCCGGGGGTGCTCTCGACCTAGCCGCAAGCCGTCCCCGATTTGCGGGATTGAGGCGGCCTGACAGGCGAGCGGGGGGGCACCGTCACCTAGAGGGCGTTCGCTGCCGGGCCTGTACAACCAATCGCGCTCAAGGCGAAATCTGCCGCGAACTTGCGCCAGAAGCCCAGCCGCTCCGGGGCCGAGAAATCCGTTGGCACAAAGCCCGAGATGATCTTGCCGCCGGTGAAATTCCCGATCATCGCCATGATCGCAACGGCGAAGACAGCGTCTGGCTCAAGCCCCGCGCGAAAGCTTCCCGCCGCCTGACCCCCACGGAAGATGGTGGCAAGACGCGCCATCAGCAGCGGACTGCGCCGTTTCAGCTCGCGACATTCGGGGATATGCTCCCCGCCGTAAAGGCTCTGGTCGTTGAACAGACCCGCCAGAAATGGCCAGCGCGCGAACAGGTCAAAAACACCTTCAAAAAACACCCGCAGCGCATCTTCCGGGCACAGGGCTTCATAGTCCGGCAGCGACAGCTCCTGAATCGCCAGGGCCGAAACCTCCTCCATCACTTCGGCATAAAGCTCGGCCTTGGTGCGGAAATAATGGTGGATGAGCTGCTTGGAGACACCCGCCTCCAGGGCAATCACGTCAAGTTTGGCGCCCGCCAGCCCGGCACGGCAGAACTCGTTGGTTGCCGCATCGAGGATGTGTTTGAAACCCTCCCGCTTCGACTTTCGCCGTTTGCGCTGGTCTGTCGAGACCACCCCGTCCATCACCCGCACCCTTTCTTATTTCCTCCCGGACCCCACCGCCGCCCGACGCCATCGCTTAGCTTGGTCGTCACTACAACGATCATGGATTTTCCACCGGGGCGACAAGCCCTATCACGCCGCCTTCGGTCGCACCGACGGAATTGAGGTTGTGCATGAATGATACCACAAGCGTAGTCGCCGATATACCCGCCCACGTTCCACCGGAACTGGTGTGCGAGGACTATCCCTTCATCATGGGCGCGCAGACATCGCAACACCCGTTCAAGTCGATGGTTCCCGCGCTGCACGACGGTCCGGACCTGATCTATTCGACGAATTTCTACCCCGGATTCCAGCCCGCCTGGATCCCGCGGCGCTTTGAAACGCTGCAGGCGCTGTATATGGACACCGAACATTTTTCGAGTGAGGCGTTTTCGCCGTTTCCGTTGCTGATTGGCGAAAGCTGGAGTCTGGTGCCGGTCGAAATCGACCCGCCAGCCCATTCGACCTATCGCACGCTGCTCAACCCGCTGTTTACCCCCGCACGCATGCGGGCGCTGGAGGACCGGGTACGCGAGGCGGCACGCGACACTATCGCGAAATTCAAGGATAACGACGAATGCGAGTTCATGAGCGCCTTTGCGCTGCGCTTCCCGATCATCGTGTTCCTCGATCTGATGGGTCTGCCGCGTGAGCGGATGGAGCAGTTCCTCGAATGGGAATTCATGCTGCTCCACAGTCTGGATATTGAGGATGTCGCCAAGGGTACGCGGCTATCGGTCGATTATCTGCGGGAAGTGATCGAGGATCGTCGGAAAAATCCGGGAGATGATCTGGTCAGCTTTGCCGTGACCGCAACCGTCGAGGGCAGGAAACTCAACGATAACGAACTGATCGGGCTGTGTTTTAACCTGTTTATCGGCGGGCTGGATACGGTTTCCACCAATATCTCGTGGCAGATCCGCCATTTGGCCGAACATCCCGAAGACCAGCGCCGTCTGCGCACGGATCCTTCGCTGATCCCCGCCGCGGTCGAGGAAATGTATCGCCGCTATGCCGCGGTGACGACCTTCCGCACCTGCGTCAAGCAGACCAGCCTGCACGGCATCACCATCATGCCGGGCGACAAGATCGCCATGCCGACCACCCTGGCCAACACCGATCCGGGGGCGTGGGATCGTCCATTTGAGGTCGATTTTGACCGGGCTCCGCGCCACATTACCTTTGCTTACGGCGTTCACCGCTGCATCGGCGCGCCGCTGGCCCGGCGGGAATCGGTCATGGCGATCGAGGAATTGCTGCGCGCCATCCCCGAGTTTCGTGTCGCTGAGGGCGAGGAACTCGTCACCGAGCTCGGGCCAATCCTCCAGCCCAAAAACCTGCCACTCGTCTGGGGCGGGCGTGACACGCGCCGCGAGGCGGCCACCGCCAAGCCGCAGACCGCCGAAGCGCCGCATGTGGAAGGCCAGCGGATTGGCGCGTCAATCGGGGAGGTCACGGCGTTTCTCGCGGCCAAGCTGGCTTCGATGGAGCCGTTCGGCAAGGTGATCGCCATGCACCTTGATGACCACCAGATTGTTCTGGATGGCACGGCGAACCCGCCAGCCCTTGTCGATGCGACCGAGACCCAGCCAGATGTGACCGTTCGCGCCAGCCTCAAGGACTTTGTCGCGATCCTCAACAAGGACATGAACGCCCAGCTTGCCATGGTAAAAGGCAAGATCAAGGTGAGGGGCGACATCATGTCGGTGATGGCGCTGACGAAGCTGCTCTGAGCCACAACCCGCCGGACGCAATCCTTAACTACGCCAGATCTATCCAGATACAAGAATGGGGCCCCATGCCACAGATTACCTTTATCACCACCGCAGGCGCCGAAATTCGGGCGGAAATCCCCTTGGGCCTGTCCCTGATGCGCGGGGCGATCGAGGCCGGGATTGATGAAATAAGGGCCGAATGTGGCGGCGTTGCGTCGTGCGGCACCTGCAAGATTATCCTTGAGGGAGCCCATCAGGGCAAGGTACCTACGGCCAGTGCCATCGAGGGCTCTATGCTGGAAGACGATCCTGCGGGCTATCGCCTGTCCTGTCAGATCGTCGTCGATGCGGCGATGGACGGACTCGTTGTCCGCGTGGCACCTGCGGAATATTAAACAAAAAGGGGCGACCACGCCGCGCCGCTGTGGCGTCGTCCGGGGAGAACGACATGAGCAAGGGTGAATTCGAAAACAAGGTCGTTCTGGTGACCGGCGCTGCCTCGGGTCTGGGGCGCGCAGCCAGTCTGCGTTTCGCGGCAGAGGGCGCAAAGCTGTGTCTGGTTGACCTCAACCACGATGGCCTGACCGAGACCGCCCGGCGCATTGCCGAAACGGGCGGGCAAAGCGTTGTCTTTGCCGGAGATCTGGGCGATCCGGCCAATTGCGCCAAAGCGGTGGGTACAGCCATTGAAGCTTTCGGGCAGCTTGACGTCTTGTGCAATGTTGCCGGCATCCTGAAGTTTCACGCGCTGGCCGATGTCACGGCCGATGTCTGGACCCGCCTGTTCTCGGCAAACGTCACCGCGCCGTTTTTCATGATGCAGGCGGCGATGCCGCATCTGGTCGAAACCAAGGGCAATGTCGTCAATGTCGTATCGACCGCCGCCTTCCTGGGGCAGGCCTATACCGCGCCCTATGCCGCCACCAAGGCGGCGCTGCTGAGCCTGACCAAATCACTCGCCATGGAACTCATGCATGCGCCGGTGCGGATCAACGCTCTGGCGCCTGGTGGCATGATGACCGAAATGGTTCAGACGCTGCAATTCCCCGAAGACGCCGATCAGAGCCTGATCGCCCGTTATATCGGCATCCGCCCGCCCTCGCAGCCGGACGACATTGTCGAACCGCTAATGTTTCTCGCCTCTGATCGCGCCCGCTCGGTGCATGGCGCGTGCTACAGCGCCGACAATGGAATCACCGTGGGCTGAAGACCGCCTCGGACCGCATGAAAGCCATCAGCGTGGGCCGTTGACGATGCCCGGTATCGGCCGGCCACCCCTGC
>CAIWFP010000287.1 GCA_903911985.1 uncultured Sphingomonadales bacterium | reverse complement strand
TCGTTGCGCATCAGATCCACGATCATCAGGTTTTCGGCGCGATCCTTCGCGCTGGCGGCCAAGTCTGCCGCCAATGCCGCGTCCTCCTCCGGCGTTGCCCCCCGGGGCCGCGTGCCCTTCATCGGCCGCAGGGTCACCGCGCCGCTGCCGTCGCTTTCGAAAAACAGCTCGGGCGAGGCGCTGAGCAGCCAGTGCGAGCCGTCATAAACCACCGCGCCATGCGCCCCCCCGCCCTTGCCCCGCAAACCCGCATAAAGCGCCAGCGGATCACCCCGCCAGCCACCCGCCAGCGCGAAGGTGAGGTTGGCCTGATAGATGTCGCCCGCGTCGATCGCCTCGCGCATTGCCGCAAAGGCGCTGGCATAGCCGCCAATCGAGAGGGTCGGCTCCAGCGGGCCGATGGTGGCACCGCCTTGCCCACCATTGGCCGCCAGCCAATCATCGAGCAATTCATCCAGCTCTGGCCCGACGAGATGGCGCACCCCGGCAAAGGCGCCAAACCACAGCAATGGCCCATCCGCGCCGCAGCGGGCGGCGGCCAGCGGCGACAGCCGTTCCTCCAGAGCGAGACCAGCCTCATAGGCGATATATCCCGCCAGCCAGTAGCCTTGCGCCGACAGCGCATCCAGCCGGGCGAGCGCGCCTGCCACCTCGTCTGGCCGACGCGCCACCACCACTTCCAGCGGATCGGTATAGAGCCGCGCCCGCGCCGCGCCCCCGCCATCTGTAATGGCATCCGCACTGGCATCGTCGAGCAGAACATAGGGCGCGCCCGACAACGGCAGGACACCTGATAACGGCAGGACGGGGGATGCTGGGAAAGCAGGCATACCCGCGCTTCTAGCTTGGCTTGGCGCCGGTTGCAAAACAGCTGCGGCAGGGTGCAGCCTTGCCCCGCCCCTTACCGCTCCCCGATCACACCACCGGCAGGCGCAACACCGCCACCAGCCCCACCACGACGCCCGCCGCATCCATGCGGTTGGTCAGGCTGAGCGTGCCGCCATGCTGATCGGCGATGGCCCGCGCGAGAGTAAGGCCCAACCCCGCGCCGCCCGTCCCGCTGTTGCGCGAGGGTTCACCGCGGGTGAATGGCTCCAGCATGCGGGCAATGGCTTCGGGGGCAATACCGGGGCCGTCATCCTCGATGCGGATCGCCGCCCAGGCCGGACCGCTTTCCCCCAATGCAGCCCCCTCGCGCAGCAGGGACACCCGCGCGCAGCCACCATAGCGCAGCGCATTGCTCACCAGATTGCGCAAGGCCCGGCGCAGCCATGTCGCGCGCAGCGGCATGACAATGCGCTGGGTCCCGCCCAGCTCCACCGCCTCGCCCATATCCTCGAATTCCCCCACCACCGCCCCGACCAGCGCGGAAAGCTCGGTGGATTCCAGCGGATCGCTGGGCCTGCCCACCCGGGCCAGCGAGAGAATGTCATCCAGCGAGCGGACGATATCCTCGATTGTCGCGGCCATCCGCTGGCGTTCGGTGGCGTCCTCCACCGATTCGACCCGCACCCGCAGCGCGGTCAGCGGGGTTTTGAGGTCGTGGCCGATGGCTCCCAGCATCACATCCTTTTCGGACAGCAGCGCGCCGATGCGCGCTTCCATCGCATTATGCGCCTCGATCAGCCGCCGCAGATCCTCCGGCCCCTGCGGCGCCAGCGCGGGGCCCGGTATGCGGGTGCGGGCAAAACGCTCCAGCCGCCGGGTCAGCACCGCCAGCGGCCGGGTGATGTGCCGCAGGATCAGCGCCATGGCGCCCACCACCAGCAGGTAGATCAGCAGCGTCTGCATCAACAGGGGCGCCAGCACCTGACGGCCATCGCCCTCGGGTGGAATCAGCACCCGCACGATCATCCACGGCCCACCGGCCGCGCGCTGGCTGGCGACCATCAGCACCTTGCGCGGCTCGCCCGGGCCTTCGCTCCCATGCGGCCCACCGGCCGGATCGACCCCGGCCCGCGCCACCAGCGCGGCATGGCGCCGCACCCGGGCAAGGGCTACCGGATCGTCTTCCACCGCCCGCTCCACCACCATCAGGCTGGCGGGCGACAGCTCCTGATCGGCCAGAATATGGCGCAGATCACGCTCGGCATCGTCCCAGCGCCGATCGCGGAGGCCAAGCTGGAAGGTGGGCGCGATTTCCGGGCGGATCGGCCTGGGCTCCAGCGCATTGGCGGCAGGTGGTGGGTCATCCGACAGGCCGCGCGCCGAATCGGTGGCCTGCCGCGTCGCCACCAGCACGCGAAAGGCGGCATTGTGGATCATCGCCTCGCGCCGACGCTCCACCCCCACCCGATAGAGCAGCACCGTGCTGATCGCCTGCGCCAGCAGCAACGCCGCCGCCAGCGCCAGCAGGATCTGCCCGGTCACGCTGCGCGGCCAGATGCCCCGCCGCCGACCCAAACGCGAGGAAGCAGATCGCCTCATCCGCCTTTTCCCGGATCCTGCTGGCCCACACGCCGCACATCGGCGGCGAGCATATAGCCGCCGCCCCACACGGTCTGGATCAACTGGGGGTTGCGCGGGTCCGCCTCGATCTTGCGGCGCAGGCGGCTCACCTGATTATCCACGGCGCGGTCGAACAGATGCGCCTCGCGCCCCTGCACCATATCGAGCAGCCGGTCGCGATCCAGCACCTGCCTTGGGTGTTCGAGGAAAGCCATCAGCAGGCGGAATTCCACCGAGGATATGGCGACCACCGCGCCCTCGGCATCCACCAGCCGCCGCCGCAGCGGGTCAAGCCGCCAGCCCTCGAAGGTGAAATCCTCCTCGGGCGGAACCGGCGACGATCCCGCACGGGCGGCGCGGCGCAGCACCGTGCGAAGGCGGGCCACCAGTTCGCGCGGCTCAAAAGGCTTCACCACATAATCATCCGCGCCAATCTCCAGCCCGGTGATGCGGTCCTCGGCCTCGCCACGCGCGGTCAGCAGAATGACCGGAATGTCGCGGGCAGCCAGATGGCGGCACAGCGACAGGCCATCCTCGCCCGGCATCATGATGTCGAGCAGCACCAGATCGGGCACCCATAAATCGGCCGCTCCCTCCTCCAGCATCCCGCGCGCCGCACCCGCGCTGGCCACGGCGCGCACGACGAACCCCTGACGCTCCAGATAGGAGGCCAGGGGTTCGCGCAGGCTCGCCTCGTCATCGACCAGCAACAGGCGCGGGAGGGAAGATGCGGGTGACGGCAAGTCTATGCTCCGTTTCGTGTCACAGACCCGGCGGCGGCGGCATGTCGCCGGGGTCGCGCCCCTGCTCGTGGTCATGGCGCATGTGCTCGCGGGCATCGGCCCATGCGGCCTTGCGCTCGGCCCCTGTCACCTTGCCATCGTGATTGGTATCAGCCTTGTCGAACAGCGCCAGCGCCGCGTTCACAAAAGCCTCGCGGCTTATCGTGCCGCTGTGCTGCGGGTCGGCCTGATGCATGATGGCCATCACCAGCATGGGTTCTGCGTGGCGCCCCCATTGGCCATGCCTGCCCTCCTCATGACCCCATTTTTCGTGATCCCGCTCCATGCCCGGCTTGTCTGACGGGCCCATGTGGTGATGCTCCTCACCCTCCGGCCCGGGGCCCATCATCCCGCGCATATGCTCGTGAGCGGCGAGAAATTCGTCGCGCGAGATCTGGCCGTCGTGGTTGGTATCAATCTTGTCAAAGATGGCGTTGAACCGCGCCGAGCGGTCAGCGGCATCCAGCTTGCCGTCGTGATTGACATCAAGCCCTTCGAATAATTGCCCGGCCCTGGCCTGCGCCTCGGCGCGGGTGACATCATGCCCCGGCCCTCCGGTGGCCAGCGCAATCGCGCCGCCGCCAAGCGCGAGGGCGATTGCGGATACGGCAAGGGTGAAACGTTTCATGGCTGCTCTCCATCTCGGTTGGGTCAGGCCTGTTGGGTGGGTGACAGCCCAGTCCATGCCCAAGGGCAAATATTGAAAGCCGCACGGGCGCGGGGAACGGGGGGCATTGCATCTGCGACCCGCGCGACTTCCATTACCGCTTTTAGAGCCAAGCTGTCGCGCGATTATGCCAAAGAGCCCGCGCATTGTCGTCAATTGTCGCGCAAGCGGTAATGCCCCTTGCGGTCACCCCTCCACGACTATGCAAAACGCGTTCAGCTTGTTGCCATCGGGATCGCGGAAGTAGCCGGCGTAGAAGCCTTCGCCACGCGGGCCCGGCGCGCCTTCGCACCGCCCGCCATGGGCCAGAGCCGTAGCGTGGATCCGCCGCACCTGCGCCTCGCCCTGCGCCTCCAGCGCCACCATCACCCCATTGCCCACGCAAGCGGGCTTGCCATCAAAAGGGCGGGTAACACCAATGCCGGGATTGCCCCCCGGATTGCCCCCCGGATTACCCCCCGGATTACCCCAAGCGATGAAATTATCGAATTCCATCATGCGGCCCACACCCATCTCGGCGGCGATGGCATCATAGAACCGCGCAGCCCTGGCCAGATCGTTGGTGCCCAGCGTTACATAGCCGATCATCCCACCCCTCCTTCGCGACTCGCGCCGCACCACCGCCATGGCCGGAACAATACGGGAACGATGATCGCTCTACAAGGGGCGGCAAGCCAGCTTCAGCCAATCCAGCGCGGCGCCCCGCAATTGCGGCGCCAACACATCGTCCACGCAGGCGTGATAGGCGTTCCACCAGTCGCGCTCCTCGCTTGAGAGCAACTCCACCGCCACCAGCGCGCGATCGATCGGCACCAGTGTCAGGACTTCAAAACCCAGATAGGCCCCTTCGCCCCCGGCGATCGCGCGCGCCTCCACCATCAGCAGGTTCTCGATGCGGATGCCATAGGCCCCCGCCTTGTAATAGCCCGGCTCGTTGGAGAGGATCATGCCCGGCACCAGCGCCTGCCCCGTGCCCGCCTGTCCGCCGCTGGGCTTGGCGATGCGCTGCGGCCCCTCGTGCACGCTCAGAAAGCTGCCGACGCCGTGGCCTGTGCCATGGGCGTAATCGAGGCCCGCCGCCCACAGGTGCTGGCGGGCCAGCGTGTCGAGCTGGCTACCATTGGTGCCTTCGGGGAAGATGGCGCGGGCCAGCGCGATGTGTCCCTTCAGCACGCGGGTGAAGCGGTCTTTCACTTCGGCCGAAGGTTCGCCCCCGCCGATCCAAACGGTGCGGGTGATATCGGTGGTGCCATCGGCATATTGCCCGCCGGAATCGACCAGATAGACACTGCCCGGCGCCAGCACCCGGTTGGTCTCATCGCTCACCCGGTAATGGACGATGGCGCCATTGGGCCCGCTGCCCGAGATGGTGTCGAAGGACAGATCCACCAGCGCGCCCGCCCCATCGCCAGCTGTCTCCGCGCGGAAAGCCTCCAGCCGGTCGGCGGCGGCCATCTCGGTGAGGGCGCCCTTGGGGCCTTCCACGCTCAGCCATTGGAGAAAGCGCGCCATGGCCGCGCCATCGCGGGCCTGCGCCGCGCGGTGGCCCGCCTGTTCGACGGGGTTTTTGGTCGCGCGGGGCAGCACCGTGGGGTCCTGCGCCTCCACCACATGCCCGCCCGCCGCCTCCAGCGCGGCAAAGATCGCGGCGACGCTGCGTTCGCCATCCACCGCCACGCGGCGCCCGGACAGGCTCGCCAGCGCCGCCGCAAAACCGGCATAAGGCGCAATCCGCACCGCCGCACCCAGATGATCGCGCAAGGCCGGCGTTACCTTCTCCGGGGCGATGAACAGATCGGCGCTCCCGTCGGCATGGGCAATGGCGAAGGTCAGCGCCACCGGCGTGCGGGCCACATCAGCCCCGCGCAAGTTCAGCAGCCACGCCACCGAATCCAGCGCCGAGATCACCGCCGCATCCAGACCCTCCTCGCGCAGCCATTCGGCCACTACCGCGCGCTTGTCCTCGCTTGCCACGCCTGCATAGGTCAACGGGTGCGGTGCGGCGGGGGCGGTGGAGGGCACCGGGCGATCGGTCCAAACGGCATCGATGGGGTTGCTCTCCACCGCCACCAGCTCGGCCCCCCGCTTGGCCAGCGCCTTTTGCGCCGCCCTCACCCAACCACGCGTATGCAGCCATGCGTCATAGCCGATACGCGCGCCCTTTGGCGCATGCTCCCCCAGCCACTGGGCCGGGCTGGTGGCCGGCACGTTCTCATAGGCATAGAGCGAGCCATCCACAGAATCGCGCACCGCCAGAGTGTAGCGTCCGTCCACGAAGATCGCCGCCGCCGGATCAAGCGCGGCATCCGCCAGCACCACCGCCGTGCCCGCGGAGCCGCCAAAGCCGGTCAGCCATTCCAGCCGCTGGGCATAGGCGCCGACATATTCGCTCATATGTTCATCGGATATCGGCACCACAAAGCCATCAAGCCCCCGGGCGCCCAGTTCCTGCCGAAGATCGGCGAGACGAAAGGCGTGGAGCGAACGAGCAGTCGTGGGCTCAGTCATGGGGCGCAGTCCCGGGTTGCGGTGAGGATGGGGGCACCATAGAGACAGGACATGGCTCTTGACACCCCCTCTCCGTCTACCGCTCCGCTCGCCCCAAAGCGCCCGAGCGCCACCACCCACCATGGCATAACCGTCACCGACGATTACGCATGGCTGCGCGATCCGCTCTATCCCGAGGTGACCGACCCTGAAGTGCTCGCCCATCTCGAAGCGGAGAACCGCTGGTTCGAGGCGCGCATGGCCCCGCGCCAGCCGCTGGTGGACAAGCTGTTTGCCGAGATGCGCGGCCGGATCAAGGAGGCCGACAAATCCGTGCCGCAAAAGGACGGCGAATGGCTCTACTGGATCGAGTTCGAGGAAGGGGCCGAATACAAGAAGTGGTGGCGCAGGCCCGTTTCAGGCGGGCCCGACGAACTCATCCTCGACGAGGTGGCGCTGGCCGAGGGCCACGACTATTTCCGCCTCGGCGCCATCTCGGTCAGCAGCGACGGCACAAAGCTGGCGTGGAGCGTGGACGACAATGGCTCGGAACGCTTCACCGCCCGCATCAAAATCATCGCCACAGGCGAGGTGCTGCCCGACGAAATCCCCGGCACGCTGTCCGGCCTCGTCTGGGTCGCGGGTAACGAGGGGTTGGTCTACAGCCTCGCCAACGAGAACTGGCGCACCGACAATGCCCGGCTGCACTGGCTGGGCCAGCCGGTCGACAGCGACATCGAGCTTTATCACGAGGATGACGAGGGTTTCCGCGTCGGGGCAGCCCTTTCCGCCAACGAACAGTGGCTGATTATCGGCACCAGCGACCACGAGACCGGCGAGGTGCGCCTCGTCCCCGCCGCCGACCCGCTGGCAACGCCGATACTGGTGCGCGAACGGGTGGAGGGCGTGGAATACGACGTCGACCTCCACGAGGAGTCGCTGTTCATCCACGCCAACGACACGCATGAGAACTTCCGGCTCGCCACCGCCCCCCTCTCGGCACCCGGCGAGTGGACGACGCTGGTCGAGGGCACGGACGAATTCTACCTCACCGGCTTTGAACTGTTTCGCGATTTCTTCGTGGTGGAAGGGCGCGTGCGCGGGCTCGATCGCATAGAGGTTCGCTACTACGATCAGCCCGACCGGGTAGAAGCCATCGCCTTCCCCGAGGCCAGCTATGACGCAGGCCTTGGCGACAACCCCGAATGGCACACCGAAAAGCTGCGGCTCAGTTACGAGAGCATGGTCAGCCCCGCCACCGTCTATGATTACCATGTGGGCGAGCAAAGGCTGGAGGCGCTGAAGGTTCAGGAAATCCCCTCGGGCTATGATGCGGCGCTCTACACCACCGAGCGGCTGGAAATCCCCGCGCGCGATGGCACTTTGGTGCCGGTCAGCCTCGTCATGCGCCGCGACAGACCCGCAAACGGCCCCCTCCACCTCTATGGCTATGGCGCCTATGGCATCGCCATGAGCCCCAGCTTCTCCACCTCGCGCCTCAGCCTTGTGGATCGCGGCTTTGCCTATGCCATCGCCCATATCCGTGGCGGCGACGATCTCGGCCGCGCATGGTACAAGGCGGGCAAGCGCGAGGCGCGCACCAATACCTTCCACGATTTCGTCGATGTGGCGCGCGGCCTCATCGAGCGCGGCTTTACCTTGCCGGGCAAGATCAGCATCTCGGGCGGATCGGCGGGTGGCGAGCTGATGGGCGCGGTGATGAACGATGCGCCCGAGCTGTGGGGCGCGGTCGTCGCCCATGTGCCCTTCGTCGATGTGCTGGCGACCATGCTCGACGAGACGCTCCCCCTCACCCCCGGCGAATGGCCCGAATGGGGCAACCCGATAGAGGACAAGGCGGCCTTTGAGCTGATCCGCAGCTACTCCCCCTACGATCAGGTTAGGCCCCAAGCCTACCCCCCGCTGATGGTCACCGCAGGCCTCAACGACCCCCGCGTCACCTATTGGGAACCGGCGAAATGGGTCGCCAAACTGCGCGAGCTGAAGACCGACGCCAACGAGTTGATCCTCAAGACCAACATGGGCGCCGGGCATGGGGGCAAGTCCGGGCGGTTCGAGAGCCTGACGGAGACGGCGGAGGAGTTCGCCTTTATCCTGTGCCAGCTGGGGGTTGAGGAAGGGTGACCAACCGCCACACCCTCACATTCACCGCAACCCCCGCCGACATCGACGCCATGGGCCATGTCAACAATGCGGTGTGGGTCGCTTGGATGGAGGCAATCGCCACCGCCCACTGGCTCGCAGCCGCGCACGCATAACACATCGCCGCCTACGCCTGGGTCGTGACGCGCCACGAGATCGACTATCGCGGCAACATCGCGCTCGGCGAAAGCGTGACCGCCGAAACCTTCATCGACCGTGGCCCCAGCGGCGCCCGCTTCGACCGAAGGGTGGATTTCCGCAAGACCGACGGCAAGGTCATCGTCTCCGCCCGCACCACCTGGGCGATGATCGACCTCGCCAGCCAACGCCTGTGCCGCGTTCCCGCCGAAGTCGCCGCGCCCTTTGCGCCCGATGGGGGATGGCAGGTTTAAGGAAAGGGATAGATGCGAGGGACTCGTCCCTCGCGCTCCCATTAATGTATGCGTCGGGCATAACCTCACCGAAGGCGCAACGCCTCCGCGCCGCAGGCTGTCAAAGCCGCTTCGCGGCAGGGCGCCACGCCCGAAGTGGATGCGCTGAGCAAAACATTCCCGGGAGCGCGAGGAGGTAACCCCCTCGCACCTTAAACCCTCACAACCCCTTCAATCCTTGGCCAACACCTTACCCACCGGCGTATACTCATACCCCAGTTCCGCCGCGACCACCTCGCAGGTGACCTTGCCCTTATGGACGTTCAGCCCGGCCGCCAGATAGGGATTGGCGCGCAGTGCCGCCTTCCAGCCCATATCCGCAATGGCCAGAATATGCGGCAGGGTGACGTTGTTCAGCGCATAGGTGCTGGTGCGGGCGACGGCTCCGGGCATATTGGCCACGCAATAATGCACGATGCCATCCACCACGAAGGTCGGGTCGGAATGGGTGGTGGGGTGGCTGGTTTCAAAGCACCCGCCCTGATCGATGGCGACATCCACCAGCACCGCGCCCGGCTTCATGTCGGCCAGCATGTCGCGCGTCACCAGCTTGGGGGCAGAGGCCCCGGGCACCAGCACCGCGCCAATGACGAGATCGGCGCTGGCCACGCTTTTGGCGATGTTGGCGCGATTGGCGAAGCGGGTCTTGGCGCGCGCCTCGAAATGGGTGCTCAGCCGCTCCAGCACATCGGGGTCGCGGTCGAGGATGATGACATCGGCGCCCATGCCCACCGCCACCAGCGCGGCGTTGAAACCGACCACGCCGCCGCCGATGATCACCACGCGCCCCGGCATCACGCCGGGCACCCCGCCCAGCAACACGCCGCGCCCGCCATGTTCCTTCTCCAGCGCGGTGGCGCCCGCCTGCACCGCCATGCGCCCGGCCACCTGACTCATCGGCTTGAGCAGCGGCAGCGAGTTGTTCGGCCCGGTCACGGTTTCATAGGCGATGGCGGTGATGCCGCTCTTGATCAGATCGGCGGCCTGTTCCGGGTCTGGCGAAAGGTGGAGATAGGTGAACAGCACCTGGTCGCGTCCTTTTTCGCCCTGGCCCATCAGCTTGCGCTCGACCGGCTGAGGCTCCTTCACCTTCACGATCAGTTCGCAATCGGCATAGATGGCGGGCGCGCTCATCTTGATGATGGCGCCGGCGGCCTCGTAATCGGCATCGGTGGCGCCGATGCCGAGGCCGGCGCCGGTTTCCACCCACACCTCATGGCCATGCGCGGCCAGCTCGCGCACGCTTTCGGGCGTGAGGCCGACGCGGTATTCGTGGTTCTTGATTTCCCGAACAGTGCCAACGCGCATGATTCTGGTTCTCTATCGTTGCAGTGCAGCAAGGTAGGGAGTGGGAGGATGGGGCGCAAGGGTGAGAAGGCAAGGCCCGCATCGCGAAGCAGGATTGCGGGGGGGGGGAGTTGTGTAACCCTGACCCGGCTTCAGAATCAGCTGGGGGAGGGGAATATGACGTTTGGTGAATCGGTTAGGTCGTGCCTGTCGAAATATACGACGTTTAGCGGGCGGGCACCGCGATCGGAATTCTGGTGGTTCTCCCTGTTTGTCCCCCTCATGGAAATTGCCGCCATGATCGTTGATCATCTGCTGGGCACCACCTTCAAGTTCGCCAACCCGGCCAGCGGGGCACACCAAAACTTTCCCTATGGCTGGTGCTACACGCTGGTCGCGTTTGGCCTGTACCTCCCCGGCATTTCGGTAATGGTGCGCCGTCTGCACGACAAAGCCCGTTCTGGTTGGTGGTTCTGGATCGCATTTGTGCCGATCATTGGCGCCATCCTGCTGCTGGTTTGGTTCTGCCAACGCGGCACCGAAGGCGACAACCGCTTCGGTCCCGACCCGCTTGCCGACGGCACTACGGAGGCCACAGCCTAACCGTTGGAAAACACTGCGCCGCAACAACGAAGGCCGGGAAAGCATCCGCTTCCCGGCCTTTTAGCTTAACCCCTCACAACGGGTTCCCATCCTTGTCCCGGTAAATCTCCCGACGCCCGATGTGGTTGGCCGGGCCGACAAAGCCATCGGCCTCCATCCGCTCCACCCATTTGGAGGCGGTGTTATAGCCCACGCCCATCTGCCGCTGGATCCAGCTGGCGCTGGCCTTCTGGCTTTCGAACACCAGTTGGCACACCTGCCGGTATTTGCGCTCCTCGGGCGCGTCCGAGGCGGTGGCCTCCAGATCGTCGAAGCCGAAGCCGCCGTCTTCCGGCTCTTCCGTCACCGAATCGATGTAATCGGGCTGGCCCTGCGCGCGCCAATGGTCGGCCACCCGCTCCACCTCCTCGTCGGAAACGAAGGGCCCATGCACGCGCCGCACAGGGTCGCTGGAGGGCTTGTACAGCATGTCGCCCTTGCCCAGCAGCTGCTCGGCGCCCTGCTCGCCAAGGATGGTGCGGCTGTCGATGCGGCTGGTCACGGCAAAGGAAATGCGGGTGGGAAGGTTCGCCTTGATAACGCCGGTGATCACATCCACCGATGGCCGCTGCGTCGCCATGATCAGGTGGATACCGGCGGCGCGGCTCTTTTGCGACAGGCGCTGGATCAGCACCTCGATCTCCTTGCCCACCGTCACCATCAGATCGGCCAGCTCGTCGACGATGACGACGATCAGCGGCAGCGCCTGATAATCCAGCTGCTTGTCCTCGAACAGTTCCTCGCCCGTCTCCGGGTCAAAGCCGATCTGCACCCGGCGGCCCAGCGGCTTGCCCTTGGCCGCGGCGGCGCGCACCTTGTCGTTGAAGCCG
>CAIWFP010000286.1 GCA_903911985.1 uncultured Sphingomonadales bacterium | reverse complement strand
TGAAGCACTACCGTTGCGGGCACAGCAGCCTTTGCCACCACGACCGCCAGTGTTGCCGGGGCCGGGGCGCGATCAACGGGCGGCAACTCGCCATTGCTATCGGTTTTTACCGCAAGTTCCGTGGGAACAGGCACCGCAGCGGGCTGGGGGGCGGGCTGGCCAGCTGTGAGGGGCGCCGCATCCGCTACCGACGTCTGCGGTTGGGCCGCATCGTGAGCCATGGCGGGAACGGGGGTTTGGGCCACGGTGGTTTGGGCCACGGGGGTTTGGGCCACGGCTGTCTCGGCCACAGTGGACTGGGGGGCGCCCGTTGCGGGTACATTCGCCAGAGCCAGCGACAGGGGCACGCCCGGATCGTCGCGCAGGGGCACGCCGATCAAATTGGCTACCCGCCTGCGCACCGCATCGGGCTGCGCGGTCTCTGCCCATTGCGACAGGCGCGCGTCGAGCTTGTCGGCGGGCGTATCCATGGCCGCCATCATCCGCGCCTCGCCCCAGCGCCCATCCAGCGCATAGGCATAGGCCAGATTCTGGCGCAATTTCGGGCTCTGGTCGCCGCTGTGCAGCGCATCGCCCAGAATGGCGACGCCGCGCGGCGAGGCTCCGGCCATGGCCAGAGCCAAGCCGTAGTCGGCAACCGGAATGGTATCATGCGCCGCATCAAGCAGCGCCACCGCATCGGCCCCGCGCCCACTGGCGATCTGCGCCAGCGCCAGACCCAGCGCCGTGCGGCCACCGGTATCGCCCAGCGAGCGCGCATCGGCCAGCATGCTGGCCGCCGATTCGAACCGGCCGCCGCGCAGATAGACCCTGCCCAGTACCAGCCGAAGGCCAGCCTCGCGGGGGCTGCGGGCCACGGATGCCTCCGCCAGTGCCTGTGCGGCGGCGATATCGCCCCGGGCCAGTGCCTGCGCCACCTTGTCGTCATCGCCCGCGCTGGCCTGGATGGGAGCGGCCGCAACCGGCTTTGCGGGTTTGAGCCCCGCCTTGGCATAGGCAGGCGAAGCGGTGGCCAGCACGGGAAGCGCCACGGCATGGCGAAGAACGAGACTATGGGCGGTCATGTTTTCAGTCCCCTGTTACAGCAGCCCAACGGGCGGAGGAGCAAGGACGGGACCGGGGGTTAAGGCGGGAAAACCGAGCCGGAGTGACTTCCCCAGCCCGTGATTTTCCGCCATCCTGCCCCGCATCCTTGCCAACGCCGGTTGCGTGTTGGTTATGGGGATGACAGACACGCCCTAAATCTTGGTTAATTTTACGCCAATAAATCTGGCATCCTGCTATCGTCACCTAATCGTTTGCTGCTGCGCGGAAAGGTTTTGCTAACCATATTCGCTCTATGTTTATTAGGCGGACGGAGTTTTCCCGGTGAACAGCCGGGCCGTCGCCGTCGGGCACAACCACATGGCCCGGCGCAAGCTCGACACGGAAGGCAAGCTAGATGATCGTTTCTTCCCGCGCGAATGCGGCCAAGCGGCCCATTAACAGTCTGGGTGGCAATCGCCTACGGCTGCTGGCTGCCGTTGGCGGCACGGTTATGGCGCTGGGGCTTTCCGGCTCGGCGCTGGCCGATGCGAAAGCCGGGGTGGATGCCTGGGCAAAGGGCGATTACGCCGGTGCCGTGCGCGAATGGGAAGGCCCGGCCAGCCATGGCGAACCCGCCGCCCAGTTCGACCTTGGCCAGGCCTACAAGATGGGTCGTGGCGTCAAGCAGGATCTGGCCCGGGCCGAGGAACTTTTCGGTCAGGCCGCCGCCCAGGGCCATATGCAGGCTGCTGACGAATATGGCATATTGCTGTTCCAGCGCGGCGAGCATGACCGTGCCATGCCCTATGTGGCGGGCGCCGCCACCCGCGGCGACCCGCGCGCCGAATATCTGCTGGGCATCGCCCACTTCAATGGCGAGAATGTGCCGAAAGACTGGGTGCGCGCCTATGCGCTGGTCAGCCTCGCGCAGGAAAGCGGGCTGCCCCCGGCCAAGGCCGCACTTGCCCAGATGGATACATTCATTCCGCTTGAACAGCGCCAGCAGGCTGTCGCGCTAAAGGCTGACCTCAGCCAGCAGATCGAGGCCACGCGCAACCGTCAGGTCGCCTCGGTTGAACTGGGCACGACGCTGCCGCATGGCTCTGCCGGCCCGCTTCCCGCCTCCGGGTCCTCCGCCCCGCAGCGCCCCTACAGCCAACCCGCCTATAGCCAGCCAGCCTATAGCCAGACCGGGCCCACCAACCGCGCCGATCCCTATAGCGGCTTCCCCCCCTCCGGCGCGCCGCAACCCGCCTCGGCTGACAGTGCCCCACCCGCCCCCTATCAGACCCCCGCCTATTCCAGCGCGCCCCAGCGCGCATCCCAGCGCGCTTCCCAGCTCCCGGGCGCCCTTGCCGCAACATCGGGCGAGGCCCGCCCCGTGGGCCTGCCGCCGCGCCCGGTGGATCTGCCGCGCAAGCATCCGCGCCCGGCCGCCACACCGCTGGCCGATGCCCAGCCACGCCCCGCTCCGGCGCCCGCACCAAGCGCCGATGAGACCACTGCCCCAACCACTGCCCCAACTCATGCCCCCGCGCATGCGGCCAGCGGCCCGTGGAAGATCCAGCTCGGCGCCTTTGGCGTGCCCGCCAATGCCGAGGCCCTGTGGGCCCGCGCCAAGGGACGCCCCGAAATCGCCGGGCATCCGCGCGCGCTGGTGCCCACCGGCAAGGTGAGCCGCCTGCTCGCCACCGGCTATAGCGAGGGGGCAGCCCACGCCGCCTGTGCCAAGCTTACCGCCGCCGGCCTTGTCTGCATCGTCACCAAAGACTGATTATGTGACCGCGTCACCGCCCGCCCAGCCCTATTTCCAAATCGCGCCCAC
>CAIWFP010000285.1 GCA_903911985.1 uncultured Sphingomonadales bacterium | reverse complement strand
CTGCAGGCGCTTGTCGCCCACATCCCCCACGAACTCATAGACCCCCGCCGGGCAGAACCGCGCCTCGGGTCCGTCATAGAGCCTGAGGTTCACCGCCACCGGCACGGCCGGGTCCTTCAGCCGCAGATGGCAGGGCTGATCTTCCTCATGGTTGGTGAAGGAGAACGACACCGAGGTCAGCCGGTCAAAGCTGATCACGCCATCGGGCTTGGGATAGGCGATGGGCTTGTACAGATCGGCCCGCTGCGTGGCGCTGGCGTCGCTATGGTGCTTCATGGTGAAGGGCAGGCCGATCTTCAGCGTGCGCATCCACATGTCGATACCCGCGAGCAAAAAGCCGACATCCTCGCCCAGCTTGGCGATGAGCGGCTGGGCATTGCGCACCAGCTTCAGCTCCTTGGCGATC
Organism: uncultured Sphingomonadales bacterium; assembly: GCA_903911985.1. GTDB lineage: Bacteria > Pseudomonadota > Alphaproteobacteria > Sphingomonadales > Sphingomonadaceae > Novosphingobium. The sequence continues at coordinate 2,116 of CAIWFP010000285.1, read as the reverse complement.
CAGCTTTCCCGCACCGCCGCGTCAAATTCATCGAGCGAATCCTGCTCGCGCCCGGCCGCGATCGCCGCGGCGATGGCCTCGGCCGCCAGCATGCCGCTCTTCATCGCGGTATGGGTGCCCTTGATGCGCGGCACATTGACGAAGCCCGCCGAACAACCCGCCAGCACACCGCCGGGGACGGCGAGCTTGGGCACAGACTGCCAGCCGCCCTCGTTGATCGCCCGCGCGCCATAGGCCACGCGCTTGCCGCCTTCCAGAATCTTGCGGATTTCCGGATGCTGCTTCCAGCGCTGGAATTCCTCGAAGGGATAAACATAGGGGTTGGCGTAATCCAGCGCCGTCACAAAGCCGAGCGCCACCTGATTGTTGGCCTGATGGTAGAGGAAGCCCCCGCCCCAGCTGTTGCTCTCCGACAGGGGCCAGCCTTGCGAATGGATCACCCGGCCCGGCACATGCTTGCCCGGCTCGATATCCCACAGCTCCTTGATGCCAAGGCCATAGACCTGCGGCTGGCAATCGGCCTCAAGGTCAAACTTTTCCTTCAGCCGCTTGGTCAGATGCCCGCGCGCGCCCTCGCAGAACAGCGTATATTTGCCGAGCAGATTCATGCCCGGCTGATAGTCGCCCTTCTCGTTGCCCTCGCGGTCCACGCCCATGTCGCCGGTCTGCACGCCGATCACGGCGCCATTGTCATCATAAAGCACCTCGGCGGCGGGGAAGCCGGGGAACACTTCCACGCCCAGCTCCTCGGCCTTGCTGCCCAACCAGCGGCACAGATTGCCGAGCGACCCCGTGTAGGTGCCCTTGTTGTGCATCCAGCCGGGGGTAATGAAGTGGGGCACCGAGAAGCGCCGCTTCTTGGTCAGAATCCAGTGATGGTTCTCGGTCACCGGCACTTCGGCTAGCGAACAACCATCCGTCCGCCAGTCGGGCAGCAGCTCGTCCAGCGAACGCGGATCAATCACCGCGCCCGAGAGGATATGCGCGCCGATCTCGGAGCCTTTTTCCAGCACGCAGACCGACAGATCGGCATTCACCTGTTTCAGACGGATCGCGGCGGAAAGGCCAGCTGGCCCGCCACCCACGATAACGACGTCATACGGCATCGATTCCCGTTCGCTCATACTATCCCCGCTTGGCTGTGCGCGCTGGCGCATCCTCTGGTCTGCTACCCTATTGGCCACCGACGCGATTGGCCGGCACCGATGATTTGCGGAAAGCGCAAAACCGCGAGCGGCTTTCCACACATCCGTTGCTTTCGCCTTGATTGCTGAAGCCCGACAGGTCAAGACCTTCCCCTTCGCAAAGCTACAGGTTTGAACCGCTTGCCCTCACCCCTTCCTCCCGGCGATCCGCTTGCCGATCACCCCACTCAGCCCCGCCGCGCCGCAACCCTTGGCGGGTCGGTGGCTGGCGCGCTGGCGTGGTGGCGCGAGGCCGGGATGGACTACGCCTTCGAGGATGCCCCCCGAGGCTGGCTGAAACCACCCGCGCCCTCCCCAACCGAAGCCCCCCAAACCGGCGCCCCCGCCAAACCCGCAACACCGCCCGCAACACCGCCCGCACACGCCGCCGCCCAACTCGGCGGCGCGCGCGGGAACTGGCCCACCAGCCTGCCCGCTTTCCACGCCTGGTGGCTCACCGAACCCAGCCTTGATGACCCCGAACTCACCGGCTTCGGGGCCGCCACGCCGCGCGTGCCCCCGCGCGGCCCCGCGCGCGCGCCGCTGATGGTCATCGTGCCCGAGCCGGAGGCGGGTGACAGCGACCATCTCCTCTCCGGCGCCCATGGCAAACTGCTTTCCGCGATCCTGCCCATGCTCGGTCTGGCCGAGGCCGAGGTCTATATCGCCAGCGCCCTGCCGCGCCCGGTTCCGCTGGCCAATTGGCAGGTTCTGGCCCGGCGCGGTCTGGGCGAGGTGCTGCTGCATCACATCGCGCTTGTCGCCCCGCAGCGCGTCATAGCCTTTGGCGCCAACGTCCTGCCGCTACTCGGCCACGCCCAGCCGCAAAACACTACCGCTTTGCCGAGGGTTAACCATGAGGGTTTCTCCAGCCCGCTGCTAGCGGTGGGCAATCTGGCCATGCTGCTCGAACGCCCGGCCGCCAAGGCCCG
>CAIWFP010000284.1 GCA_903911985.1 uncultured Sphingomonadales bacterium | reverse complement strand
TACGTCGACGCCTTGATCGACCAGCAACTGGCCGCCAACGACGCGGTGCGCAAGGTGACGGGGGTGCCGTTCTGATGGTGCTCTCCCAGGATTTGGAGCCGATCGACCGGTGCGCGTCGCCGGGTCAAACTGGCATTGCGGAGGCCGCCATCGCGCTCGGCCTCCCGGTGTTCCCGTGCGATGCCCGCAAGCGCCCGCTGACGCAGCACGGGTTCAAGGACGCGGCCGCTGACCCTGCGGCAATACACCGCATGTTCGCCAACCCCGCCGCCGTGATGATCGGCATGCCCACCGGCGAGGTGACCGGGCTGATCGTGATCGACGTAGATGTGAAGGACGGGCGACCAGGGCAGGCTTGGTTGGACACCAGCGGTGATCTCCTGCCGATGACCCGGGCGGTGCAAACGGCGTCTGGCGGGCTGCATCTCTACTTCCGCTGGCCCGGCCAACCCATCCGCAACAGCGCCAGTAAGCTCGCCCCTGGCATCGATGTCCGCGGCGATGGTGGCTACGTGATCGTGCCCCCGTCACCGGGCTATGTCGTGCTCGACGACCTACCGCCTGCGGACCTTCCGGAGTGGCTCCTGGCGGCCCTGCAGCCTCCGCCGCCGCCGATCCTCAGGCCGGTGGCGATGGAGCCGCAGCCGCGGCATCGCGACGGTAGCACCGCCATTGGCACGGCGGCACTCGATGACCGCTGCGCCGAAATCCGCAACGCGCCCGAGGGCGGCAAGCACCAGGCGGTCAACGAAGCCGCCTTCGCCATCGGCGGCATGGTGTCCGCCGGGCATCTGGACGAGGGCACCGCGTGGGCCGCCCTGAGTGATGCCATGTCATCTCTACTACCACGGTGCCGCGACCAGCGGGCGGCGCAGCAGACGCTGCGGCGCGCGTTCCAGGAGGGTTGGGCGCAGCCGCAGCAGGTGCCCGTGCCCGTGCCGGAAGCGGTCCATCCTGCCGCGCAGTTCCTGACGTCGCTCTACGCCAACCGGGCGAAGCAGCAGGCCAAGCCCCTCGTCGTCCCGCCCGATATCATGCAGCCCGGCGGCGTGTTGCAAATGCTGGTCGAGGAATGCGTGCGGACCGCGCTGCGGCCGCAGCCATTCCTGGCCCTGGGTGCCGCGATCTGCGCCGTCGGCGTGCTTGCCGGGCGGCAGTACCGCAGCCGAACCGATCTGCGGACCAACGTCTACATCGCTGCCGTGGCAGAGAGTGGCGGAGGGAAAGATCACGCACCGGAGGTGATCCGGCGCTGCTTCGATCTTGCAGGGCTGGACCGCTACCTCGGTGGTGAAAACCTCGCATCGGGGCGCGGCATGCTGTCGGCGCTGGAACAGCACCCCGCGCGATTGTTCCAGATCGACGAGTTTGGCCTGTTCCTGCACAGCGTCACCGGGGGCAAGGCACCGGCCCACAAGGCGGACATCTGGTCCGAACTGATGAAACTCTACAGCCGCGCCAAGGGCGTCTACCGCGGCACCGAATACGCCAACAAGAAGGACGCACCGCGCGTCGACCTCCACCAGCCCTGCGTAGGCTTCTACGGCACCACCACGCCATCAACGTTCTGGAAGGCCCTGGAGGGCGGCGCGATGATGGACGGCTCGCTCGCGCGCTTCCTGGTTTTTGTCACTGATACTGACCGTCCCGATCGCAACCGCGATGCCGGCATCATCGCGCCGTCCCCCGCCCTGCTCGAGGCGCTGAAAGCAATCCCGCGTGGGCAAGGCGATCCACCGCCAGCCGGCAACCTCCCCGAGATTCATGTCGTGCCCATGGCGTCCACCGAGGAGCCGACGCCCTTCACCGTCGCCATGACGCCCGCGGCGGAGATCCTGCAGGATCGGAAGCTGGCCGAGGAGGACGTCTGGGCCAAGCGGGTGGCAGGCACGCCGCAAGCGGCAATCGTCAACCGCCTGGGCGAGAACGCCACCAAGCTGGCGCTGATCTGCGCCATCAGCCGCAATCCGGCGCACCCGGAGATCACTGAGCGGGATCTGGCCTGGGGCTGGTCACTGGCCGAGCACTGCACACGCACCGTGCTGCGCGACGCCCAGCGCTTCCTGGCAGACAGCGAGTTCGAGGTACGCATGAACAAGGCCATCGACATCATCGGGAAGCACGGCCCGTGCAGCCGGCGCGACATGTTCCACAAGGGCTTGAAACTGGCCGCCCGCGAGTTCAGCGAGGTGATCGACGCCCTGGTCGTGCATGGCGTTGTCATCGAGACCCAACCGCCTCCCCACAGCGGTGCTGGCCGACCGCCAGGCCCCCGATACGTCCTGGTCCAGCCTCCCGGCGACGACCAGGGCGAGGAGGACGCTGACGATGTCTAACGAAATCCCGGCCCCTACCCATAACCCATTGATAAATCGCTTTTGTGGATTTTGTATTTACGTGCGCGGGCGCACAGGTATGACGCCTCCATACACGGGCACAGCCTGGAGGGGAGACACTCCTATACATAATAACAAAAATACTAATATTATATATATAAAGGGGTTAGGGGGTGCTTCCGTGCCGTGCGGGGGGATTGTGTGATGGCGCCCCCCATGACCCTGCCAGGCGCACCCCGCCCACCCCGCAGCAGCCTCGACCGCGGCACCTGCAGCGCCACCACCAGCCCCGAGATGGAGGCCCTGCGCCGACGCGTCTGGCGCGACCAGGGCGTGGTCTCCCTTGCCCTCGATGACATCACCGACCCCTGGCTTCGCCAGGCCGTCACCAACGAAGCCGTGCGCCGCTGGGGCCCACGCAATGGAGGATCGAACCATGGCCGCTAAGCGCAACCGCAAGACCACCCAGACGCCGCGGGATGACCTCTCCAAGCCAACCAAATGGCGGCTCCAGCACGGTGGCTTCAGCGCGCCAGGCTTCGACGCTGATCCCGAGACGGGGGCGGTCGTCGTGCATCGCCGTGCCGTCGATACCCTCGGCCAGATGCTGGCGAATGGCACGATCAGCCCCGAGATGCATGATGCCGGCGCGCTGTTTGGCGCGCTGTTCCGCAAGGCTGCGATCGAGCACGTCGCGACGTCGGC